>JBHLJZ010000155.1:0-7003 GCA_048887165.1 Candidatus Hodarchaeota archaeon
TTTATTTTGCTAAACCTCGAATCTTTGGTTGACCTGGCCATGGCCATGAGATTCTATATTTGATTTTACAACGAGGACATGTTGCCTCACTAGCATTTGGTTGGATTGAAAATCGTTCTAAACAATTTAAACATCTACATTGGGATAATTCGCTCATATAAGAATCGCATCTTTATTAAAAAATTTAGTTAGTGTAATATAATATACGTTATTTGCTGATTTCACTTGCTTATGTTAATTTAAATTAATTAATTAAATAATAGTTTTTTGTTGAAATATTTAAATCTAATGGATGATATAAATAAAAAGTAAATTATTTTAATTTTATAACTGAATACTAAGAATAGCTTACCTTCTGAATTTATTCTGTAGCATAAGTGGGCACAAATTCCCATCGTGGCAAATAGCTCAGCGATTAACGATTTAGCGAAACTAAAAAGTAGGGGTGTTAACCTATAGTTTGGAATAAAGAAATAGCCTATATTGATTTATCTACGAGAAAAATAACCAAAAAACTGATCCCTAAATCAATTAGAGATCAGTTTTTAGGTGGTAGAGGTATAGATATGTACCTTTTATACGATCGTCTCTTACCTGGGATTGATCCTATTGGTCCTGAAAATATTTTACTCATCGGTACAGGTTTACTTACTGGAATACCTGCACTTGGGAGCGGTAGATGTGATATTGCTGCAAAATCTCCTATAACAGGTGCAGTTGGTGATTCTAATATTGGAGGATTTTTTGCACCAGAGATGCGAATGGCTGGATTTGATCACTTGGTAATATCAGGAAAAGCTGAGAAACCTGTTTATATTTGGATTAATGATGGTGATATTGAAATTCTAGATGCAAGCCATCTATGGGGTAATGATACGTTTGAAACACAATCCTTAATCCGTTCAGATCATGGTGATGAAGAAATTAAATCATTAGTAATCGGAGAAGCAGGTGAAAATCTTGTGCGTTTTGCTAATGTAAGAACAGGTATGAAAAATTCTGCTGGACGAACTGGAATGGGATGTGTTATGGGTTCGAAGAATTTAAAAGCAATTGCTGCTCGTGGAACGATGGATATAAAGTTTAGTTATCCAGAGGAATTATTGGACTATTGTAAAGAAATGATAGATACAGTTATGAAAAATCGCTATTCGAGAGCAGCATCAAAGTGGGGAACATTAATCATCTATAGCACAACCAATACAACAGGATTGATTCGAACCAGAAACTTTCAGTTAAACCAGCTTGATCAGGGATGGGATATCGAACCTGAAGAGATGGATAAATATACAATAGGAATGTCAGGTTGTTTTGGATGCCCTGTTAGCTGTCGACATCGATATATTCTTAAAGATGGTCCTTATGCGCCAATTTTTGCTGAAGGTCCAGAATACACCTCTCTTGGTGCATTTGGTACCATGGTAGATTGTAGAAAAATGGAAACTGTTCTCGTAGCTAACCATCTCGTTAACAAGTATGGTTTAGATACATTAGAAACTGGAGGACTTATTGCTTGGGCGATGGAACTCTATGAGAAGGGAATTCTAAATGAAAAAATGACAGATGGACTAAAACTTGAATGGGGTAATGAAGAAATAGTTTTTGAACTAATAAAAAAAATAACTCAGAGAGAGGGTTTTGGAAATATACTTGCTGACGGATTTAAAACAGCAATAGCTAAGATAGGAAAAGAATCTGAATACTACGCGATAAAAGTAAAAGGGATGAGCAATTTACATTCAGATGAACGCCCCACTCCTAGTTTGGCTCTGGGCATTGTTACCTCTACAAGAGGCGCTGACCATTTAAGAGGGCGACCAGCGATTGATCTCTATGGATTACCAGAGGATTTTCTAGAAGAGATATATGGTGCTCCAATGTCGTCAGATTATAGATCCTATTTTGGAAAGCCACAAATGGTTTGGTGGCAAGAATTATTATATGCAGTAACAGATTCTCTTGGTACCTGTAAATTTCAAACAGTTTTTTTAGCTGTACATGCTCCAAAATGGGATGAATTTTCAAAGCTTATTTACTTAGCGTCGGGTATGCAAATTTCAAAGTCTCAACTCATGGATATCGGTGAGAGAATATACACTATTGAAAGGTTGTTTAATAATAGAGAAGGTTTTGCAAGGAAAGATGATAACTTACCAGAACGTTATTTTGAGGAACCAACGCCTATTGGACTTCCAAGAGTAAAGGGTATAACAATAGATAGAGAAAAATTTGATAAAATGTTAGACGAATATTATTCTCTTCATGGTTGGGATGAAAATGGAGTTCCTACCAAGGAATCTCTTCAGAAGTTAGGAATTGATAAAATATCATCTCAAATTATTTAATAGAGGTAATCAATTTGCAAAAGATTTTATATGTCGAACCAGAAAAATGTACTGGATGTAGGCTTTGCGAGAATGTATGTTCAATATTTCATGAAAAGGTTTGTAATCCCTCTCGAGCAAGAATTCATATAGTAAAATGGGAAAATTCTGGACTTTATGTTCCAATGATTTGTCAGCAATGTGATATTCCAATTTGTGAAACTGTTTGTCCTATGCGTGCGATAAAAAGAGATGATAAAACAGGGGCACTATTAATTGATAGTGAATTATGTGTTGGGTGTAAATTATGTGTGATGTTTTGCCCGCTCGGTGGCGTTGGAATTGATAAGGATAGGAAAATTTTAAAGTGTGATCTATGTAATGGTGATCCCCTATGTGTAAAATATTGCGTACCTGGTGCTCTACAATTTCTAGAAGCAAATATTATTAATCTGAGGAGAAGAAGAATAGCAGCAGGTAAACTTTCAGATTTGATGAAAAAATTGTTAGATCTAACATCATGATAAAAAATTATGAGTATATAAAGAAGATTTAATGTGATAAAAGTGTTTAAATTTGGGATTATAGGAGTAGGCCCAACTGGAGGAATTATGGCAGCACATCTTGCTAATGCCGGATATGATGTGGTTCTTGTTGATAAATATAAAACTCATATGGATACAATAAAAAAGAATGGGCTAAAAATGACACACTTTAAAGAACTTAATGTAAACTTCCCTAAAAAAAACTTATGTTATTCAATAGATGATCTTCAAAAAAGAGAAATTAATACATTGTTTATTGCTGTTAAAGCTTCTCTTCTTAAAGTAATATTACCACAAATAAAAAATGTCGTGAAACCAGGAACCACTTTAATTAGTTTACAAAATGGTTTCGATACAGAAGAAATCATTGCTGAGTCTTTTGGAAAAGAGAATACTATAAGGATTGTAGTTAATTACGCAGGAAATTTAATAAATAATGGGATTATAAGGATGTCATTTTTCCATCCTCCTAATTATTTAGGTGTTCTGTCTTCTACAGCTGAAGTAAAAGCTCGAGAGCTAGCTGAAGTTATTACAAAAGCAGGTTTAGATACTGTTTTTATTCATAAGATTAAAAAGTATGAATGGATTAAATGCATTCTTAATACAATAAGCCCAATTTGCGTCACTACTAGGACAACAATGAAGCAGACAATGGAATTCGAGGATACGAGGAATCTTGCTAGAGAAATTTTACGTGAAGGGATTGAGGTCGCCCGTGCTAGAGGTATTGATTTCAAACCAGATTTTTTAGACTTCTGCATGAATTATTTGGATAAAGCAGGTCATCATAGAGTTTCTATGCAAGCAGATATAGATGCTGGAAATCCATCAGAAATAGAATTTCTTAATGGAAAAATAGTGGAATATGGAAAAATTGCAGGAATCCCAACACCTTATAATAAAATATTTGTCTCCTTAATAAGAGGTTGCGAACTTCCACCGGTTAAACATTAATCTAATTATTTTTACTGTGAAATTATGACTGATGATATATATTTTGGTGGTATAGATGTTGGAACATCATATGTTAAAGTAGTAATAATAAATAAAACTCAAGAGATTATAAGTTCCTTCATTAAACGGACTGGCGCATCTATAGATTCATCAATTCAGATTTCTTTTGAAAAAGCTATTTCAAATGCTTCATTATCTAAAGCTTCAATAAAGCACATTACAGCCACAGGATTTGGAAAAAGTAAAGTAGTTTTTGCTGATTCTTCAAAAACTGAAATTAGTTGTCATGCTAAAGGAGCTTATCACTACTTTCCAAGAGAAATTACTATTATTGACATAGGTGGACAGGATACAAAGGTTATTAAGCTTGATGAGAAGGGAAAAATCATAAGATTTAAGATGAATAGAAAATGTGCTGCAGGTACAGGTGTTTTTATCGAAGAAATTGCGAATCGACTAGATCTCCCTTTAGATGTGATGAATAAGATTGCACAGAAATCCACCAATAATGTCCCCCTTGGAAGTTATTGCACTGTTTTTGCAAAAACAGAAATTCTTACGCGTATAAAAGATGGAGAGAAAGTCGAAGATTTGGTAAAGAGTGCTTTTGAATCTGTAATAAGGAGAGTACTTGAAATGACAGAGTTGGAGGATATTATCGTCCTAACTGGCGGGGTTATTGAACATAATAATATTATTGCAGAAATTCTTAAAAGAGAAACAAATGCTAATATTCTAATTCCACCACACCCCCAATTGATAGGGGCTTTAGGCGCAGCACTTTTTGGGAAAGAAAGTTTTAATTCAAAGAATCAAAGTTAGTTTTGAAATTATTGAACTTTTATTGATGAATAGATTTTAGATTCATCCCATTTATCAATTAAATCATTTTTTTTCATATATCTTAAAAGATAAAGACTAAGAATCCAAAAAACGATTGTTTCTAAAATCCAAATTAATTGGTATATAGTAAATACAGCATGTAATTGATCTTGACCAATAGAAATAACACCATAATCTATAAGTGGGATTAATAAGAAATCAGGGGATTTCAATAATAGCCATGGAAAAAATAACTCAATATTTTCATGCGAAGGAAGGTCTAATAGAAGATGAGTTAGCCCTCCTATAATAGCAGAGTAAAAAGCGACAAAGTAAAATCTCTTATTGAATGATTTAAACTTCAACTTATTCCATTTATCTAATCCAAAGTATTTAAATTGATTTGGCAAAAAACCATCTTTCCTTGCATATTCTGAAATAGCAGGACCACAATATTTAGAAAAAAGGATTGTAAATAATATTGTTAACGGTACTGTCCATAAAAGGATACCTAAAAAACTATGACTAATGTTTCTTGAAGGAAATGAAATGAATGGGTCCAGTAAAAAACCTAAATCAGGAATAAAAGTACTTATACATAAGGCTGTTCCATCAATTTTCCTTGGATATTTCATTTTAATTAGTAATGCTGGTGCTTGGTGAGAAAATATGGAACTAGGCATATACGAAAAAATATTTTTTAAATTGGGGAATAGTGTTGGATAAAAATATCTTTTGGTTATGTTCGATAAGTGCACCTTAAATCTTTATAAGGAAAATTAGTTCTTTTTTTTTGAACATAATAAAAATTGGTAGGTAAAATATGATGAGTCTTAAAGGGAACATTGTAAAAAATAAAATAATTTCAATTTCTACGACTATTGGTTCAATTCTAATTCCATTTGTTCAATATGTACCCTGCACTGCAATTTGGTTTGGGATAATGAGTGTTCCACTACTCACTTATTTAGTGTTCTTTTTCCAAAATCCAAGAATAATTATATATGATCTCAATTTCCTATTTCGAACTTATGGAATTTATCTTGTCTTATTCGGTTTGATTATATATATCTATTCTCTAATATATCAACTTTCCCATAGGAAACAACTAATTCAAAGAGGTCCTTATAAAATCATAAGACACCCTCAATACCTTGCATTCATTATTATGACATTTGGTATGACATTAGTAGCGTTTGAGACATCTCCTATTATTAATCCTTTGTTTTCTTCTGTCGACAGTTATTTGCTGTTATTTATAATATGGATCGGCGAAATACTCGCTTATATTGTAATAGGAAAAATTGAAGATATTGCCTTAAAAGCTAAATATGGAGATGAATTCTTAAAATATGCAAATAAAGTATCTTTTATAATACCATTCTTAAAACTAAAAAGAAAAAAGCTTGAAAAAGAATAATCCAATGCAAGTAAAAAAATCTAAATTTTTTTTCTTAATAAAATTTGTTCTTATCATTTTATCTTTAATTTTATTATCAATTATATTATTTTTGATAATTTCTACTTATGAAGCTGTATTTGAGGATCCAAGAATCACTAGACTAAGATTAATTATTATAATTCTTTTAATTCCCGCTATAACCTTTATTTCTATCTTTCTAGTCTTTACTATAAAAGAATATAGAAGTCTTTTTTTAAGAAGGGTCTTTATTCAAAAAGGAAGGTCTTATTTGACCTTAGCAGAGATATTTAAAAACGAGAATCGCATAGGGATATTAAAAGAAATTCTTAATAATCCAGGAATACATCAAAATGAATTGTTACGAAGGTGTAATTTACAGAAAGGCCAATTACAGTGGCATTTAGATGTACTATTGAATTATAGGATTATTAAAAAAAGGAAATTTGGACAATATTCTATTTATTATCCTATCATGACCAATATAGAGACATTTGAAGGTTTTGAAAATGGTTTAGCAAAATCGGAAACAACAACTCAAATATTTCAAATAATTCAGGAAAATCCTGGGATATATTCTTCAGAAATTTCGCGTAGAATAAAGTTAGCAAGAAATACTGTTAAATATCATATTGATAAGTTACTTAGAGAAAATTTAATACAACTCGAAAAGAAAGGGCGAAAAATAAGATTATATCCCTCCAACTAAGGATATTTCATTAAGTTGAATAAATCAAGTAAGCAATCTTGGGAATTTATTTTGTTTTGCTAATTCTTTTTGGATTATTTCATCTAATAGTTCCTCCCGTTGCTTGCCGGAAACCACTTCTAATTTTCTAATACTTAAAGGATCGACCTTTTTTCTTAATAAGTTAAGTTCTTTGACTGTTGGAGGTAAAGTTTCTTTTATATCCTTACTAACTTCTAATTCAAAA
>JBHLJZ010000156.1:0-6989 GCA_048887165.1 Candidatus Hodarchaeota archaeon
CTATATTTACCATTCCTTTTCTAATAGCAATAATAATTATTAATCTCTTCAAAAAATTACCAATTCTTTTTATTCTTGAATTTTTTATCTCATTTGTATATATTTACGTTTTATTTTTTTTCACAATAAGAAATATTAGGTCTGGAATAATTACAGAAATTCAAAAAAAGGATAAAGGAACTTCACCACAAATTTTAGGAACTTTTGCTAGACCAGAAAAAGTTACCGAAGAGGAAGTTATATATCATAGAGAACGGAAAATCTGTTTGGTGTGCAAGGGAAAATTATTAAGATCAATTTATCTTTGCCCTGAATGCGATGCTCTTTATTGTATAAAATGTTCAGACGCGATAAGCTCTTTAGAAAATGCATGTTGGTCATGTTTTACACCAGTCGATCCTTCAAAACCAGTGAAACTAAAAGAAAAAGAAGAAGAGAAAGAAATTAAAGTATCAGAAAAAATGTTAAAAAAATCAAAAAGTCTTAACGTATTTCGTAAGAGATAAATTTCCCTTTTAATGATTAATTAAAACTCCCTACACCATTTTTATCTGTTCATCACTATTTATTAGGATCAGCTAATAATTTTTTAAATGGTCGTAAAAATTCTTGTTTTAAATTCATTTTACTCCTAATTTTATCTATTTTCATCAATGGTATAAGTTTATCATTTAATTTTTTTGCTCGTTCATCATTATGAGGAAATGTATCATAAATTCCATGAGTTTCGTAATATTCATGATCAGCTAAAAAAACAAACCGATTTCTGCCATAAACATCATCTCTAAAGATTTTCATGGCAGCTTCACCGAGGAAAGTTGGAGGTTTTATATAATTTGCATTAGAGAAATCAATTGCTTGTTTAGCAAAATTATGTAATAAAAGATCAATTTCACCTGAATCCCCAAACTCATCAGTAATAAAACCTAAGAAATTTGAATCTTGATATTCTACATGCGCTTGTAACAGTTCTCTAAGATTTGCAATTTGGCTGAGTGGTCCAGAAATAATATATCCATATTGCTTATCAACTATAGTAGGAGTGTGGTTATTGAAGAAGGCTCGATCATATATCAATTTCCATCTTGATGATAAAAATCTATCCTTAATAATTCCACCGAAAATTAAAACATCAGTTTTCATTACCTTATTTATCCAGAAATCTGTAAATCCGTCTTTATCTTTATAAATACATTCATGTTTATATCCGCATTTAGTGCACCCTATGCAAGGTCCTTTTATGTCAAGATCATAGATATTTATTACTTCTATGTTATTCTTGAATGAGTCTTGAAACCTTTTAACCATTTTTCCTAAATTAGTGGTATTACTTGTATCTTCTGAAATTACAAGTACTTTCTTGCTTTTATTATCAACCTTCTCTTTATCGCTAATTGGCTCTGTTTGAGTATAGTTAAAATCCCGGTATTTCAGTTCCTGGTATTGCTTGGTGGTTGGTAATTTATTTTCTATCGCCTCGAAAAATTTTTCCATAAAAAACAACCATCTTGCTCTTCGCTTAGGATAAAATAAATCCCAACTATCAGCTGCGAAAAATCCTACATATCTCATATTTAGATCATCGCAAATTGAATGAATATAATTTTGAGCAGTATGGTCGTAAAAATGAATTGATGTTGATAATACAGCTGTGTATTTTTCTTTAAAAACATTAGTGGCGTTTCTTTCAAAAATTAATTCAATAAATCTTTTATATTGTGAACATACAAGCATTACATAAACAGGAAATCCCCAAATCACAGCATCAGAATTTTTAATGTACTCTATAGTTTCTTGAAATTTAATATCATTTTTTTCTAATGATTTAATTCTCTGTGCAACGTCTATGATTTTATATTGATGCTCAGGATGTTTCTTTTTTATATATAAAATGTATTGCATAGAAACACTTTCAGGACCCTTAGGGCTACCATTTAAAATAACAAGTTTCATCCTTCTTAACCCAACTTTAAATTTAGTAATTAATTATTATATATTTCAAAAATCTATTAGATTTTAATCTTTCCTTTATTAAAGAATCCAAAGTAGGAGCAAAATAATTGATGTTATAGCTACTAGAAAAATTAAACATGCCCATGAAAATAAGGCATTTTTTACAAAATTGACTCTAAAATCAACTGCCTCATGAGGACATAGCTCTGCGCAGCAATAACATGTAATACAACTTTTCTTAATCCATTTTGGGGTATTTCCTTTTTTAATTTCATCAGGAGGATTTATAGCATTTGCTGGGCAATTACTCCAACATGTTGAACATAATTTACATTTTTCTGGATTGAATTTAACTGTTGCCTTAAAAATTGTCTTTCCAACGTAATCTGCTAACCATTTTGGTAATGGCATTGAAATTGGACGAAGTTTTGGAGGTTTAAAATCTCTTCTAATATTATCGATATTTTCACCTACAAATTCTACATTTTCTAAATTTGTAGTTCCTAAACCTTTTCTCTCTGCTTTCTCTAAATATAAAACTTTATCTTTATCAAACCCAATTATTTTACAGACAGTTGTATCTAAAGCAATACCATCATAACCAGCTAAAATTAAATCTAATTTTACAATGTCTCCTTGAGATGGGCCACTCCCTTCTTGGCATAAATATCCATCTATTATTGTTAATTGCGGATTAGAAACAGAATATATATCTGCTAATGCAGAAGTAAATCTTTCCAACGTTGGAAATTGAGCATGAGTTTTAGCTTTATTAATACGTAAAATTGTCCCAAACATATTTTTTATACAACAAGTTAGCAAGCATTGCCAATGAGTTTTAATTTTAGGTAAATTAATGATAAGATCAACATCTTTTATTAATTTAGAGCTTGGAAATTCTTTTAATTCAAGTGGATTAGGTACTTGATAAATTTCTCTTTCAGTACTTTCAAAAGGTATGCACTCAACACCTTCATGCTCACATACTTCTTTTATACCACATTCTTTCATAGCATTCTCAGTAAGACCTAATTTTTCTCCACCACTAGATTCACAGACATAAATTTTTAGTGGGTTGAATTGTTTTAACCATTTTATAACGGCTCGTACTACTTCGGGATGAGTAGTAACTGCTCTTTCTGGAGGTTTTCCCATTAAAATGTTTGGTTTTAATACAATAGTCATATTTTCTTTATTCATTAATTTTTTAGCGTCTATCATATCAAGAGCAGAAAATACAGCTGTCTTGATATCGTCATTTTGTATCTTTTGAATTGATATCCTAGTTTTTTCCACCATATTAGTTACTCAATTTTAGCAAACTATAAAATTTATTGAATTAGATGAAAAAACTATGATAAAAAATAATAAAAAAGAAAATAAAAATAATCAAAAATATTATATTTTAACCGCCTGCTTGAGTAGCCATTACTGTAATGACATCTTTTTTTGGATGAATTCCAATTTTTGCAAATTTTAATTGATCTGGTAATACCTTTCCTTTGAAGATAAATTGAATTGCTAAAATTGGATTTAATTTATATTCACGCTGAACAGTTTTCTTGATTTCTGCAATTGAGTTATTTGGATCTACCTCAATAAGCTTTATAGCTTGATCTGGCGGTACACCCGTTAATCGAAAACGATATTGAGTAATTTTTATCACTTCTGGTAATTTTAAATTTTTTGTATAATAATATATAACATTAAAATTTACTTAAATTCCATGGTTCTCCAAATTATACTAAAGTATATCTTAATTTATATCAATCGACAAAAACGAATAGCTTCTATTAATTAAATAGAGTTAAAATTTAAATGGCTCAGGGGGAGGTCCAGGGGGACCTGGAGGCTCTGGTGGCCGGAATGGGGTGGGTTGTGGGGCTGGTCTCGGTGGAAACCGACCTAATTTACCCTCAATTTGTGAAAGCCTATTCTCTATTTTTTCCAATCTTTTTTCGATTTCAATAATCCTTTCCAATAAATTAGGGTTTTCAATTGACATATCTCTCATCCTTTTTTATGTTTTTTTTAAATATTTATTAATTTTCTAAAGTTTATTGGCAAATATTAACAATTTATTTCCGAATTATAAATTATTAACTAATTATATATAGTTAACTTATTTTTGGACTTAGATCTTGTTTTCCTGATTAAGAATGATATTTTATTTTTGTTAATAAGTTTCATACGATTATAAATATACCAAATTAAACTCGATTAGTATTTTAAGTGATTTTAGTATAAGTATAAAAAAAAAGTATAGCTTTTTATATATAAAATTTTATATATAGAATTATGGAGAGTTGGAATATTTCAAAAAAATTGAAGAGCGAATTATTAAAAAAAGCTAGTAGTATAGAAGATAATAGTCGGAGGATTTTGTTTATAATTAGAAATCTAGGTCCGCAAAGGTTTACTAATTTAATTAAATATTCAAATTTAAGTAGATCAACGGTTAATAAATATCTTAATTTCCATAGAGAAAAAGGAAATATTGAACAAAAGCTAATAACAGATAAAGAAAAAAATAAGCAATACCAGGGTTACGTAATAACAGAAAAGGGGATAAGTAAATTAGGTGAGGAACCCTTAAAGTTAAAAGATGAATTGTTTATTATCAATGAATTAAAAGAAAATGTTAAAAAACTTGAAGATTTAATAGATTTTTATAAGAAAATAAGTGTAGAAGCTCCTTTTATAATACATATTGTGAAAATAATTTCAAAAATAGGAGAGAACTTTTTTAAATTACAACAAGATAGAGATCTCTATTTGTCTCTTTTTTACATTTTTTATAACTCAATTTTAGGTCAAGGTGCTTTCGCAAGGAAATATTGGCATTTTGATGGATCAAATTCGCAAAAGTTTGCTGGCTATAAATTAAATTTAGATCAATTTTGTGAAATATATAGTGTTTCAAGAGAAGCGATTAATTACTTAGCGAGATATAAATTAATAAAGAATGATTTCGGATTTTATTTAATTAAACGCGAAAACAATGATTTCTATTTTCATGAAGAAGATTTATTGGGAACTACAACATTCAGGCTTATTAAAGACAGATTAATAGATGAAATAATTAATCTTCAAGAAGGCATTTATGACATAATTTATGATTTAGATATTATGGCTGAGGAAATTACTGAGGAATTAGAAGAAATGGGCCTAATATGGGATGCCATTAAAGAACAATTTCAATTATTAGTTTTAAATTTAACAATTAAAAATGCAATAGAAATGGGTTTTTTGAATATTGAGAGAGAAAAATTAATGGAAGGAATTACACAATCAAAAAAATTATCATTATCAGTAGAAGGAAAACTACTAAGAGAAAACATTTTAGAAGGATCAAAAATGGAAATTAATTTAAATATCCTTACTTTAACACAGGTTTCATAAATAATGACCTAATAAAATTCATTTTTTTTTCTGACTGTGGTTTTTTAAAAATCTAAAAAAATTGGGATTTATATTCATAGAACTATAATAATAGTTAGACATTAAATCCATAGGTTATATTGCCATAATTACTAAATCAATTTAGGTATGTTAATATTTAGTATTATATCATTAATGATGATTATCTTATCATCTCTTATGTTGTATAGTTACTACACTGCTCAAGTAAAAGAGTATAAAATTAATGAATTCATTAAAGTAAAGCTAGAAGGGGGAAGAACAATGATTTATATTAATAACCGTCCATTCCGGCAATGTATGTATTTATTATTAAATATACCAGTTGATCGAATTGAAGAATATGATGAAATCAAATCCATCGATGAAGCTGCCGTGAAACTGAATCGAAAAATGGAACGTAATCATAGAATAATTTCACCTGAAACAGAATTTTGGGGACATTGTTCTAATTTGCAAGCTTGGGCAGATAATGAATACGATACTCGTATCTTACATCGAACAATGGCCTTTCCTTTATTAAAAGCCTTAGCAGATGCAGGAGACCCACTTGCGAGAAGTAGATTTAAGGAAGAAATAGCAATGAGATATGCTACTGGACATCCTACAGTGGTTAGATTTTTAACCCAAAATGGATATTTACATTATTTAACTGAAGACGAATTTGAAAGTATACTGATTGATATAGATTTTCCGAGCATTGATGAATTTACAAGAAAAATTTCATCTTTTTTAAGAGAAAGAGAAAACCCAGATTCGTTGAGGCAAATCAAATCATTAACTTCAAAATTTTTGAACGAATTTCGCTTTTCCTATAAATATTTAATTTTATTAAAGTCTATGGAAAAAATACCCGAAGATTTAAGACAAAAATTTGTTGAAATAGTTATTAATCGATATAAAAATAATAGAAGTTTTCCCATTCTTAAATTTTTGAACAAAACTCAAATAAATTTCGAAAATATAAAAGTTAAAACTGTGTCATATAATGAACGATTAATTGGTGTTATCACAGCTAACAAGTTAAATTTACGTAACAAAATGATTGATGAAATTAAGAAAATCAAAGGATTAGATGAAATATCTAGAGAAATAGAAGAAATAGATTTAAGTAATAATCGAATTACTGAAATCAAAGATCTCCAACGATTTGAGAATTTAAAGAAAATTAACCTGAAGAATAATTATATTAAGAGAATTGAAAATCTAGAAACACTAAAAAATTTAGAGCTAATTGATTTATCTGGAAATATAGATATCGAAGAGATTCCAGACAGTTTGATCGAATTAACCTCTCTTAAAATGATTAAATTAACTGGATGTAGAATAAAAAAGTTTTCTGATTCTGTTTCGAGATATTTCTGGATGGGTCAGAATTTTAGATACTATACGGATTATACAAAAGATGAAGTTAACTATTATGAAAAAACTCATAAATCTAAAGCAGGTAATAGTGGTAGACTTTATAAAAACTTTGTAAAATGGTTATTCAAAGTGCGCGTTATTATGAAAGAATTCAAGTTTGATTATAGTTTAATCAAGAAATTTGAAAAGAAAACTACTTCACCTGCTTTATGGGCAGGAAAACCGACACATGCTTTTTTAAAATACCTTGA
>JBHLJZ010000157.1:0-6970 GCA_048887165.1 Candidatus Hodarchaeota archaeon
GGTTGAAGTGTTGGATCTCCAAAGAGTCTATAAGGAATAAAACCTGCTGCCATAATGATTTCTTCTGGTGTTTCAACGCCACTGTCGAAAATGCCTATTTTCTTCATCTCTAATTTTCCAATAAATTTAACTAAATTAAGTTTTCTATTTTGGTTAATTAAATCCTTTAGAATAAAAAAATATTTATATTTTTAATACATTTTATAGAATATTCTTTAAGTAATTACTGAGTTATTAAGATGTCTCAACACACAATATCAAGAACACTAAGCAAGGCAATTTTAAAGCCAGAAGTTCGTATAAAATTAAAAATTTGGAACACATATTTAACAGGTAAACTTGTAAAGTTTGATAATTTTATGAATTTGATTGTTGAAGAAGCTAAAGAGATATACTTTGGTCGCGGGGGTAAAAGAAGTAAAGATTTAGGAACAGTTATGATTAGAGGGGCATCTGTTATTTTTATTGGTCAAGATCGCGAAGTAATAATGCTTGCAGAAAAAGAAGAAGACGAATTAATGCATCGAGAAGAATTCGAAGAATAATCAATGTATAGAAAGTGATTCAAAATGGGTAAAGGTACACCAAGTAAGGGAAAGAAAAATAAAGCAGCAAGTCACAAAACATGTAGAAGATGTGGTAAGCATTCTTATCATCGTCAGAAGAGATATTGTGCTTCTTGCGGCTTTGGACGAACAGCTAAGTTAAGACAACCAAGTTGGAGAAATAGGTATAGACCTTTTAATGGTAATAAGGGTTTTTATAGATAGTATTTTAATTTAAAAAGAGAAATTTCTTCAAATTATTAGATTCTATATATTATTAAGAGTTAAATCGGTTTTAAATAATATAATTAAGCATATGAATACCATATATTTTTAATGGTATTTTGTCTATAATTCTTATATCAAATATAAAGACTATAGATATATACTTAATTTATTCCTATGGATTCTTTAAAAATTGAAAAAACGAGCAAAGAATTAGATAAACTTGAATCAATTGCGGGTATCATTGGAACTGCTATTGTAAACCGCAATGGTCTTACCATACTCTCTAGGTTACCTCGCCAGATTGAAGAAAGAAAATTTGGTGCTATGGCAGCAACTATGTTTGGTGCTATGGAAACTGTTTCTGCAGCTTTAAATGATAAGCTATTAAATCTAAGTGTTGAATTTGAAAATTCCCAGTTAATTATTTTAGGTGGTGACGATAATATCATAGTTGTAGCTTTAATTGAGTATAATATAGATTTAGGGTTAATATTTATTGAAATTGAAGAATCTATTAAGAATATTCAAGAGTTATTGAAAGGTGATTAATAATTCTTACTGAAGAAAAAAAAGAAAGATACTCCAGACAAATCTTATCTCCTTCCATAGGAGAAGAAGGCCAAAAAAAATTATCAAAAATTAAAGTTCTACAAATTGGTGCTGGAGGTTTAGGATCTCCATTTGCACTCTATTTAGTTGCAGCAGGAATAAAAGGATTAACAATAATTGATAATGATACTATTTCTATTTCCAATTTACAACGCCAAATACTCTATAATGAAACTCAAATAGGTAAGGATAAGAGTAATTCGGCTAAAGAATTATTATCTAAACTTAATTCTGAAGTAAATATAACTTCGTATAAAGAATTTGCTAACTATGCTACAATTAATAAACATTTGGGACAAATAAATTATAATTTCATAGTTGATTGTAGTGATAATATGAAGACTAAATTTTTAGTTAATAAAATCGCTGTAGAAAACAATTTGAGATGTGTAATTGCGGGAATAAAAGATTTTTATGGACAAATTATAACTATTAATCCTAAAAATTCTGCTTGTTATGAATGTGTCTTCAATGAACCTGAAACAATTGAACCAGCTGAAAGCCCCCTCCCTGTTATTGGAGTCACACCAGGGATTTTAGGAACACTGGAGGCTTTAGAGGTAATAAAAACCGCATTAGGCCTTCCGAATTTAGAAAATAAATTGCTTATGGTGAATTTATTGGATTTAAAGTTTGATATTATTGATCTTATTAAAAATCCAAATTGTATATGTTCAAAATAAATAAATTAAGAAAAATAAAAAAAATAAAAATTTAATTCTATAATATTTTTAAATAAATTTCCGAGCAAATAGTAAAGATATACATCCGTAAAAAAATCCGTTGATAATTCCAGAAATAAAAACGGCTATTATTGTTCCTAAATCTCCATAAACAGTAACATGATCAAACCATATAATTGATAACGAAGGAGAAAATAGTTGACCAATACCAAGCAAAATAGCATAAACAACACAAGTAATTAAGCTTGTAATAAGCCATGCATTAAATCCAGTATCTCTTTCTTCTCCTAACTTTGCAGCAAGAATGGCAACAACTAATGGAGGTACAATCATAGCAAAAAAGGTCACGAGATCAGGAACTAGATCTGCACTTGTAAGGAGATTTGTAATTCCTGTAGCATATGCTTCTGAAGGGAAAACAAATATTGGAGCAAATATGAGTGTTATAATAAGAAGAATGTCGTCTGTCTCAAGAAGAGGAGGCGGAAAAACGAAAATTCCAATTAATACAAAAACCGTATTTAGTGCCAAATATACTAAAATAGTAATTAAGAATGTTTTTATAAAATTCATTTTTATCTTTCTCTTTTTTTGTAAATTTTTATGAAATTAAGATTTCTATATTTATAACTAAGTAGTTCCAAATATATAAATATTTTAAAACCAATTATTTTTTAGGTTTTTTTACTAAATAATTTTAATAAATTGGGTCAATTCAATTCTATTAAAATATAATAATATCAAGGTAGGATTTTTAGAATCCAAATTCTGAAATAGTCTTTAATACTGAAAAAGAAAAAGAATAAAAATATTAAAATTTTATAACATTAGAAGTCTTTTCAAAAAATTCTTTAAATGATTTTCCATTTTCTGCATAAATCCCCGAAGTTTTCGCTCCTACAAGTTTCCCTGATTCAGGTAATTTCTTTTTAACATCAGCGGGTATACCAACTGCTAATGTTCTTTTGGGAATTTCCTTATTGACTAAAACTGCTCCAGCACCGATTTGAGACCCTTCTCCAACTTTTGATCTATGCAAAACATTTGATCCAATACCAATTACACATCCATTTTCGATAGTGCACGGTCCATGTATCATTGCATGATGTCCAACTATACAATTATCCCCTATCGTGACAGTGGAACCCATTTGATTATGGATTGTAACATTTTCTTGGATACTTGTGTTTTTACCGATAATTATTGTTCCCCAATCACCTCTTAATACTGCTCCAAACCATACATTTGTTCCTGCTCCAATAGTTACATCTCCAATGATGACAGCAGTTGGTGCAATATAAGCAGATTCATGAATCTGGGGTTCTTTTCCTGTTCTTGGACTTGGCATTATGATTGGCAATATCTATCACTCTATAACTAATAATTTAAACTATAGAATTAAAAGTAAAATAAGAAAGTTATTATTGTTTTTACTGATTTTGAGTTTTATCGTTTTTAAAAACTCTTTTAAAATTATAAGCATTATTTTTAATAGAGAAATTTGATATTAGAATAATAAACCTATGGATAAATTAGAATATAATAATGCGCTTGTAGAAAAATATTCTCATTTTTATCGTTCTATAAACGAAGAATTTATTAATATTCATCCAATACAAAGAGGAGGAATTCTTACTCCTGAAGCATTTAAAGCTTTAATATCTTATGGGGATGGATACAGTATATGTGATAATTGCCTAAAAGGTAGAATTGATCAAATCGAAAACCCTCCTGTAATTGATTTCTTAAATGACATGGCCAAATTTTTAAATATTGATAATGTAATTCCAACTGCTGCAGCAAGAGATTCAAAAAGATTAGTAATGCAAGCTTTAGCAAAAAAGTATAATAAAAAGAAAACTGTTGTTATAGATAGTTTAGCACATTATTCTACATATTTAGCGATAGAGTCCAACAATTTGAAAGTAAAAGAAGTTCCTAATTCTGGGGAACCTGAATATGATATTAAAAGTAAAGATTATGAAAAAATCATAAAACAAGTGATAAAAGATGAAGGAGAAACACCATTATTAGTCATTCTGACTCACGTTGATTATAAATATGGGAATTTCAATGAACCGAAACAAATAGGAGAAATTTGTCAACAATATAACGTTCCGTTCCTACTTAATGCTGCTTATACCGGAGGAATACTACCGATTAGTTGTGATGATAATTTTATCGATTTTGTTGCTTGTAGTGGCCATAAATCCATGTCAGCTTCAGGGCCAATTGGACTTCTCGGGTTTAAAGAAGATTTCTTTGAAGATGTAATGGTAAGTTCTAAAATAACAGGAGATATCACTTCTAAGTCATTTCCAAATAAAATTTGTAATTTAATGGGATGTCCTCCAGTTTATGGAGCTCCCTTAATAACTCTAATGGCAAGTTTTCCAACGATAGTAAAAAGGACACAAGAACAATATGTAAAGGAAGAGTCGAAAAAAGCCAATTATATAATAAATAATATAAAAAATATTAACGGAGTTAGCATTTTAGGAAAGCTCCCTAAAATTCATCCCTTAACCAATATAAGGACAGATTGTTTTGCAGAAGTTGCTAAATCACATCCCCGGAAAGGATTTTTTCTTAGAGAAGAGTTTAAAGAAAGAGGGATAATAGGATTACTTCCAGGGATATCGAAAGAAATGAAGTTTAATACTTATGGCCTTACATGGAAACAAATAAAACATTTTTCTTCAGCTTTTTTAGATATAGCTAAAAAGTATAATTTAGATTAAAAAAGAGGAATTTAAAATTATAGGTATAAATAATTCTTTACAAGAAGAAGTGCTAAGCTTAAAGAAAGAACAGAATGTGACTATTCTTGCCCATTATTATCAGCCAATTAAAATACAGCAGATTGCTGATTACATAGGAGATTCGCTTGGATTATCTCGTAAAGCTAAAAAAGAGACTAATTCCGAGTATATAATTTTTGCTGGTGTTGATTTTATGGCTGAAACCGCATCTATCTTGAATCAAGATAAAAAAGTTTTAATTCCAAATCCAGAATCATGTTGTCCGATGGCTGCTTATCTTACAGCAGAAAGAGTTAAAAAATTTAAAGAAGAAAATCCAGGAATTCCTGTTATCGTGTATATAAACTCTACAGCGGCAGTCAAAGCAGAATCAGATATTTGTTGTACTTCATCAAACGCAGTTAAAATCGTTAAAAAAGTTAGTAAAGAATTTAATGTTAATAAGGTCCTCTTTGGACCAGATGCTCATCTAGCAGATTTTGCCGAGCAAAAATCTGGGATAAAATGTATTGCTATGCCAGAAAGCGGTCACTGTATTGTCCATTCACAAATAAAACCCGAGCATGTAAAAAATGCTCGAAAAATGCATCCTAAAGCAAAACTCCTTGTACATCCAGAATGTATAAGGGCTGTGAGGGATTTGGCAGATTTTGTAGGTTCAACAGCTCAAATGTACAATAGAGTAAAAAATAGTCCTTCAAATGAAAATGAATTCATAATCGGTACAGAAATTGGCTTACTTGAAAGAATGAAGGAAGATTTTCCAATAAATCGATATTATTCTGTGAAAGAAAAACTGATATGCTATAATATGAAAAAACATAACTTAGATTTAATTAAATACATTTTAGAGAATCCTAATGATAAAGATTTTGAAGTAAAAGTGCCTTCAGATATAGCAGAAAAAGCATTGATACCTATAGAAAAGATGTTAGATTATTCTTGAAGATTTCTTAGCCTTTTGAGATAGGAGGTTAGAAGAGATGGTATTTTTCATTTTTTCAGCATGTTATTTCATTTTTATTACAATTTTTGTTATTATAATGATATTTATCTATATAACCAAGTACAAAGGACTATCCATCAATCTTTGGAAACCCGGAGCAGCTTGGACACGGGCTTTTATCTATTTCTCATTCTGTAATATGATAATAACGATTTCTGGAACGTTGGAACAGGTATTTACCCAATCTTTATTTACGATAGAACAAATTAAAAATCCATACTGGTTAGCTTACTGTATTGTTTGTTTTATCTATATTTTTCTTGCATATTGGATTCTGTGGTCTCGAATGACACTTACTTTCAACCGTAAGCATTATATTGGTTCAGAAGTTATATTTGGTATAATTTGGGGATTCAGTACAGGAGGGCTCCTTCTTTCCTTTTATCATCTCTGGAGATTGACGGGTGTGACTGGTTGGGTTTTGTATTTACTTAGTTTTGGATCCATGGGTCTGTGGCAATACTTTATTCAAGATTACTTCTGGGATATCTATATTAGTCCAGAGCATGACACTCCTAAGTCTATAATTGTTAAAACTGCTATATGCCATATCCCTAATATAGCAATTTGTTTAGGTTTTCTTACAGTTTGGAATAATTATGCTATCTTTATAGTACTACAAATTTTTGCATTAATTGCGT
This sequence comes from Candidatus Hodarchaeota archaeon, assembly GCA_048887165.1. GTDB lineage: Archaea > Asgardarchaeota > Lokiarchaeia > Sigyniarchaeales > SOKP01 > SOKP01. Next base: position 6,475 of record JBHLJZ010000157.1, read on the forward strand.
CAACAATTTTCCAAAAATTCCCTGCTCCTTGGGCTAAAGGAACTTTCAATGCGCCAATGGTGAAAAAGGGTATTTTTGGTTTTCCACACGGTTCAGGTTATTTAGGAAAAAAAAAAAAAGAATAAGGTTTTTAATTTTGATTATATATTTGAAATTGATTAAATTTAAAATCATTTTACAACAAATAGAATTAAAATGACCAATATAAATAAAGTAGATGATTCTGATATTTATAGAAAATTGCAGGAACATCTTGATCAAATGCCAATTGGTTTCCCTCGAGCAGAATCTGGTTCCTACAAGCAAAGAATAAACTATAAAGTGAAAAAATAATAAACATATTTGCTCTTGATTGGGTAATAATAAAACTAAATTTTGTTATTTAGAAGAAAGAAGTGATCTTTCTCTGATATCTAGCATCAAGGTATTTTAAAAAAGCATGTGTCGGTTTTCCTGCCCATAAAGCAGGTGAAGTAGTTTTCTTTTCAAATTTCTT
>JBHLJZ010000158.1:0-6915 GCA_048887165.1 Candidatus Hodarchaeota archaeon
AACTTTTAATAAATTAATTATTCCATAGATTCAAATAGATTTACAGAAAAATCAATAATATCTCTACTCGATTTTCCATCTTTAATCATTTTTTCTATAGATGAGTTAATCTCGTCATGTTTACCTTCAAATTGCGATTTTAAATTCTTGATATTCCAATTTCGATATCTTTTTGCTAATCCTTGGAAAAAAAGAGGAGCTGGTGGCATCATCGATTTTACTGATTGCTTAGGAGGTGCTTTACATGATCCCAATTTATAATCAAGAAATTCACATTCACTACAATAAACGATTTCTTTTTCTTTTGTGCATTGATTAATTACACATTCTTTTTTTTCTTGACAGCCAGGGCAGGGCGGAAAGTTCTTTAAGAGTTCTAATGTTTGTTTAAATGCAGGGAAAGCTTCTTGTTTAAATTTAGGATTTGTCATTGAGACTACTCCCAAAAACATCGGGTCTTCAAAAACTTTAAGTAAATAATTTGCTGAATCTTGAACTTTAGTTGTATTAGCATCACAAAGATCGCAACTTAATCCACAAGTCGTTAATTTGTATTCTTTTATCATTTCTATCCTTTACATTGTATATCATTTTTAAATTTCTATCAAAAGGATTTAATATTTTATAGTAAATCATTTTCAAATTTAAAGAATTTTGTATGAAAAGGTTATAGAAAGCGAAATTTTAAATTGTTTAATGTCCATTTCTTTTCATATAACCTCAATATTGGGACATGAAGTGGATGAGCAGGATTTTGAAATTTTAAAAATTTTAGATAGAAACTGTCGTGTTTCATATTCTAAAATTGCTGAGTTAGTTAACTTACCGCTACGAAATGTTTCAACTAGAATTGAAAATTTAATAACTGATAACGTAATTAAACGTTTTACTGTACAATTTAATTACGGTTCATTAGGGTATAGACATTATATTGGCTCAATACACCCACAAGAAGGAAAAAAGTTTCTCTTTAAAGAACTTCAACTTATACCAGAAATTTATCGCATTTGGGAATTAATTGACGAAACACTAACAATTTCATTCTTCTGCAGAAATGCTAAACATCTTGAAGAGGTTTTAAATAATATTATAAAAACAGGAGCAGAGTTAAATAACTATACAGAAGCAAGGATTTTTTTTCCACTGGATATTCCATATTCTATTACGGATTGGCAGATAATATTTTATCTATTAAATAACAGTAGGGCCTCTAAAAAAGAAATTGCTCAATCTTTAACTATAAGTGAAAAAACAGTCAATCGTAGAATCAAAAGGATGAGAAACATGAAATTGATTTCATTTATCCCAGAGATTGATTTTGAAGCAATATCGGGGATTATTACCGCCGTTATTTCTTTAGAGACAGTAGGTCCTTCAAAACAAACTTATTTAAACATTAAAGAAGATAAATCAATTAAGTATTGGAGAAGTGCAGGTTCAGTTACTCCTTCTATTGTTTTATTCGTATATGGAAAAAGTATAACAGAGATATATAATATGTACTTAAAACTCAAAAAAAGAGAAGATATAAAAAAAGCTCGTATGACCTTTGTAGTAAGAAATTTCGAAAATTCCACTTTAATTGAAGATGCTATTTTAAAAAAAATTCAGAGTAGCTAGAAAGCTTATTTTTCTAGGAATTGAAAAATATCCTTATAAACCTGTTTTCTATTTCGCATGATAAGATTATGTCCATAACCATTATAAAGAATTAATTTAGAGTTAGGAATACCTTCGGCAGTTACACGGACATCCTCAGCAGTATAAGCTATGTCTGATTCTCCACACATAACTAATGTGTTAGCTTTAATCTCCTTTAATCTTTCTTTAAAATTCATCTCTCGATCTGCTTGAATCTCATTTAAGAAATCGTTTGGATATTTAATTTCGCCCAATATCCTTTTTCCAACTAGGCGAGTAAAAAATTTAGCTATAGCCCTTAAAATCCTTTTTTTCCAAATTAAGTCTAATATCGCTGCAAATGCTTTACCGTATTTTCCTTGCCTGAAATATTCTGCTGATTTTCTTTCGATTTCTACTCCTTTTTCACTTAATCGGTATGCTGCAGAGATAATTATTAATTTCCGAACAGTATCGGGATAATCGGCAGCTAGATAAAGAGCGAGTTGCCCTCCTGTAGATACACCCATTACATCAACCGGTCCTTTAAATTCTCTTCGTATCATTTTTGCGTAATCTTCTGCCATTCTGTCAAATAAATAATTCTTAGGTAAATTTTGTTTACGGCCTATAAGATAAAAAGTGTATTTTTCAATAAAAGGCCTTGCGGATTTGATAAATTCTTTTAACTCAAAACCTGAAGGTGGTTCATGTTTGAATGATAAGGCTTGAATATTAACAACTACTTTTTGATTATCACCAATCCGAGCAAAAGGAAGTCCACCTTCAAAAAAACCAGTCTCTACATTCTTATCTTTCTTTATTTTTCTATCTTTATCCTTTAACATTTTTGAAAAAAATGAAAATTATTGGCTTTTACTCCACTATTATGATAGCATGATAAATGTTTAAGAATTATTAACTTTCCTTATTTCTAATCTGGAGATCTTAGACAAAATTGTGAAGGTTTAAATACTGATCTAAGACAAATTATAATTATTAACTCTTAGTTAATGAAATCCTATATAGTGTGAAAAAAATGGCTGAATTATCAAAACCTTTTAAAATTGTATTGTTAATCAATATGATTGCTGCCTTGTTTTATGGGATAGTATATCTCTTTATCCCTGAAATATTTGCTGTGTTTATCGATTCACCGGCTTTTAGTCTCCAATTCTGGCGACTATGGGGAATTACTTGTATTAGTTTAGCAGTCTTTGGAGTTATCGGTTACATACGAAATGAGTGGACAACACTTAAAATACTTATAGAATTTGTAATCCTCTGGCTTATACTTATGGAGATTGTAAATATCATTTATTTAGTGGATCCCGCATACACTCACTCAGCGACTAGCTTTACTAATGAATTGATTGATATAATAGTTATCGCACTACTTATCGTTCTCAATATCTATGCATATTTAAAAGAAAATAAGCGATAATACTATTTTACAAATCCTTTTTTTTTCAATTTATTTATTATCATCTAGCTAATTAATCTTGGAGGGGGGATAAACACATCTTAAAACTGCCAAAAGAGGATATAAAAGCTTTTTATTTATAAGAGTATATAAAATACTAATTATTTGAATTTTTACTGGTATAGAGTAAATTAAACCATGGTTAAAGAAAATTTACCGTTAAAATCTAAGCTTGCTTATGGTGGTCTTGGTGCAGGTATTAATTTATCATCCCAGATTGCTTTCTCAGCCATAACCTTTTTCTATAACACAGTATTAGGATTGGATGCTAAACTTATCGGAATCGCATGGCTTATTTTTTCATTTTGGAATGCTATCAATGATCCCTTATTTGGTTTTATTGAAGATCATACAAAATCAGAAAAGTATGGGAGAAGAATCCCTTATATCCGATTTGGAGCACCTTTATATGGCTTATCTTTTATTTTGTGTTGGATTCCTTTTGTGAACGTAAATAGTCAAATAGCACTTTTCTTCAATTTTGTTATGGTTATATTCATTTTTGATACATTATTCACTATTTTAGGTCTTATTAATTTCACTCTACCTGCTGAAATGGCAATAACTGCAAAGGAAAGAGCTAATTTATTAATCTATAGCACTTTTATTTCTTCAACCGCATATTTAATCTCTTTTATAATACCCCTTTTTTTATTAACCGGAAGTGATGCACCCAGTTCCCAACAACCGTTTATTATTACGATGATTATCGTTGGTATATTTTCTGCTATAATTCTATTTATATGTAGCTACTATTTAAAAGAAAATAAATATACACAAATGGAAGATACTCTTCCTGTCCTAGAAGGAATAAAAGAAACTTTTAAAAATAAACCCTTCATGGTTTTTGAAGTTGCAAACTTCTCCTTTACTATTGCCCAAACAATTCTTACCACTGCAATTTATTATTATGCTGATTATATGCTAAGATTACCTGGCTTTCTAAACTCAGTTCCATTGATTTTAGTATTTCTTATGGTTTTCAGTTTTATAATAGTATTCAATAAACTACTAGGAAAATATGGAGTTAAAAAAACCTTTATTTTCACGATTTTATTAACTGGAGTGGGATTTCTTCTAATCTTTTTTTTCGGTTGGACATTTAGCTCTGCAATAATTGGATTCATAATCATAGGTATTGGGTTCTCGGGATATATGTTGGTAAACCAAGTCTTAGTCGCTGATATCGTAGATTATGATGAGATAAGAACAGGAAAGCGCAGGGAAACAACCTATTCTGGAATAAATGCATTAATTACTAAACCAGCCATATCTATTGCGAATTGGCTCTTTCTTTTGATAATTGACCTTTTTGCATTTGATCCAAAAAAAACAATTCAAGCGTTTCCTGCTCAATTAGGAATCATGATGGGTTTTTCTCTTATTCCCGCGATTTTTTTAATATTAGGCGCCCTTGTAATGTTTAAATATTCATTGGATGGACCCAAATGGCTCGCTCAAAAAGACGAAATTATTAAAATCCATGAGGAAAAGGAAGAGACATATTTAAAATACTTAGAAATGAAAAAAAAAGAGTAAATTCTATAAGAGATATGTATATATATCGTCGTTATTTTTAATGTCCTTAATATTATTTTGAAAATATAAATTCTCTAATTCTGGAAGTGCATTCAATTTAATAATTTCCTTTAGCTTATTTACATTATCTCGCATTTCGGTGATTTCCCTTTGAAATATTAAAGCCGGGTTAAAAGCTTTATATTTTTTTTCATCTGAATATATCCACAACTTATTTTTTAAATTATTTAATGCTTTATAAACTGTATCTTCGGGTAGTTCTAGAACTTTATGAAGTGTGAGGAGATCCGCACCCCCAAGTGATAAAATTGCTGTAAAGATTTGAGATTCCTCTCCCATTGGTAGAAAAAGTGATAAGATTTGCTCAGTTCCAGCATTTACTGGAAAAATACGAAATTTCTTCTTATTTGAAGCCTTCTTTATTTTGTTAATATCAAGTTGGTTGAAAATTTTTATTTTCTTTAATTTTTTCAACTCTTCTATAAGTGATTTTGCTATCTTGGTTCTAATAATTATGCTATTTAGATTATCACTTAGCGTGCCAATACTTCCAATAGAAAGGTCAGCAAATTCTGCAGTATAATCTTTGCAATATTGACAGCTTGAAAAATGATACTTATAAGTTTCTTTTATAGGGATTTTCTTAATTTGATTATTTTTGGTAATAGTAATCAAATTTCCTTTTGATACATCAAATCTGCTTACATCTTCGATGGATATGTTTAACTTATTTTCACAGATACTTTTTAAGGACTCATATGAATAATTAGCTGAACAAAATAAGCCAATAATTATTGTAATAATGCCATAATCCTTGGATAAGGGAGGGTTTAATTGAATTTTCCTTACAGCAGGCATATGGCAAGGCATTCCAACATAACATAACTTTTTTAATTTTAATTCTTCAACAGCCTCTCTGTAAACAGATAAAGTTGGAGCAACAGAGTAAATTGAACCACCAAGATCAAGAATTTCTTCTGGGTCTTTAGCTATAAATGGTTTGGGAAACCATTCTTTGTCTTTTTTAGTTAATAAGACGCCATCAACAATTTTATGTTCCAAGAGATAATATAAAATTGTTGAGACAATCCCTCCATTTTGTGCTTTTTCTAAAATTTCTTTATTGGTGCTACATGCAACAATAATATCTTGGAAATCACCTAGGGAATTATCTTTATATGGGGCATCTCCAAACAATTTATCTCTAAAATAATTCTGAGGAAAGTAAGTTTTTGAGCAATATTTATAGCACAAAGAGCATGTAGGGTCATATTTACATATCACGGGTTTATTTTTCTTTATTTCTAAACGCGGACAAATTGCTATACAAGCACCACAACATACACAATTGTCTTTATCGATGATCAAATTATTTAGATCCTGAAATTCAAATGAGGAAATATCACATTGTAGAAAATTAGCAATATCTACTTCACTTTTTATAATTAATCCCTCTTCTTTTTAATTGTAAAATAAAACAGAATATTTTTCAATTCCTATGTTATATATGTTAAATCGATCATATAAAATGATCCTTTTTTATTATCAATTGATGGATTTACTCATTTATTGAGATCTCTTATATTAAAGGAATTCGGATCCAGTCCTATAGTGTTTGATTATAAACATTTAATGATCTATAATAAATATCAAATTGTAACAATCCTTTTTTTATTTTGATCTGTTTAATCAATGTTTACAAATAATGAACTTTAAAATTATAAGGAGCAAATATTTTGAAATAAAAGAGTGATTAAAAGATTAACAGTTCAAGTGTTTTTCTCATTGTAACCACTTATTTCTTATTATATTCCATTTTAATTATAATATAAGAAGAAAAAGAATAACTGGAAAAAAAAGGATTGAATGAAAATTAGATATTATTTTGGCTAAGAATGAACCGCAGCGGATTAAATAATCAATATGAATAGAAGTAATATATCCTTAATATTTTAAAAAATAATAAAAAAGAAAATATAATTGAATTTTAATGCCTTCTTTTTAAATAGAACCCCAAAATAGCAATAATACCAATGATAGATATGATTACAATAAATACAGTGCCCTCAATAGCCGATGATGCCGCCACGGGGGTTAATAAAGTCCATGTTGATAATATCGTTGTCTCAGCAGTTAAATAACCATCTTGATTTGAGGTTGGAACTGTTACCCATTCAGTATTCTCATTATCATGATATGCCCATTGCCCTAATCGGTTTTGGTTTGTTGCTCTAATTCTTAATCTTGCTTTTAGAAAATTTCCATTGTAAGGA
>JBHLJZ010000159.1:0-6670 GCA_048887165.1 Candidatus Hodarchaeota archaeon
CATAACTAATACCGATATTGGTGTTCTTAATTCATGAGAAACCGTAGATACAAAACGTTCAAGGCTTTCTTCTGCTTTCTTGCGTATCGTTATATCTAAACCATAAATATTAACATAGTTAGCGCCTTCTATAGGAGTAATTGTAAAAGAGTAGGTATGATTATTTAGATTAATCTCTAATCTATTAACCTCACTATTTAAGAACGTATCATTAACACTCTCAAGTAATACTTTTGGAATTCTGCTTCCCTCTCCAATATTAAATACTTTTTGAGCTTCTTTATTGGCTAAAAGAACATATTTCCTGCTTACTCTTAAAACAGGATTAGGATTTTCTGCGGGGAATTTAGCCATATCTTCAATTTTGTCTTGAGCAATTTTCCTATCAGTTATATTAGTAACATATGCCATTGCTCCACAAAATTTCCCTTCTTCAAAAAGAGGAGTTGTTCTTAATGAAGTATAAACCTCTCGGCCATATTTATGTATAAACTTAAAATCATGATCTTCTTTTATTCCATCTTTCCTTTTTTGAAAATATTTTTCTGCTATTATTTTACCTTCCTCATCCATAAATTCAAAAAATGATTTGCCAATCATTTCATTGATTTTATAACCAAGCATTTGGGACATGCTCTGATTAGCTAAGATTGTTTTTCCTTCTGCATCGATGACCCAAACACCTTCAGGTGATTCTTCAATAAGATTTCGGAATTTTTCTTCAGATTCAACTAAATTATCTTCAATTCGCTTTCTTTCGGTAATATCAGTGTAATTTTGAATTATTCCAATATATTCTCCTTTGACATTTCTAAAAGGAACTGAATTTACAATTAAAGTAATACTTGTTCCATCTTTTAATTTATATTCTATTTCATATTCTACTATCTTTTTACCGTTTTGAATTTGCTTCATTGTACAATTTAGAGTATGACAAAATTTCGTGTTAAATAACTCATAGCATTTTTTTGAAATAATATCTCCACGCTCTAATCGAAATAATTCGCAAAATGTGTCGTTTACTCTTATTATTTCATAATTTGGATTAACTAACCGTAATGGGAGGGAAGCGTTAAAGATTTGATCAGTTTCAGAAAATGCTTGTGTAAGATCCTTCGCTTTTTCCTTTAATGCATCTTCGCTAGATTTTAATCTCCTAAATAGCAATTTATATGGATTTTCAAGAGCGGTTTCAATCAATGCTTTATAGACAAAAAAAGAAGCCACAATTTTAAATAGATGTCCTATTACATTAGACAGGTCAAATACACCAACATAAAATGTAAAAGCTAGCTCAGAGGCCATCGTGCTAATAATAGATATTATCATTAAAACAAAAATTTTCTTATCAAATTCTATTCTATTAATATAAAAAATGATAATGGATAAGAGAAGGATAAAAATAATAATATATTCGCTGATTATTTTAAATAAAGTCAATCCAACGCCTTCTATATAACATATTGGGAAGAATCCTAGAAATATTAAAGAGATTAAAATAGATATAGCTATAGTACTAATAATAAATATATAATTGGAATTAATCTTTCTGTTAATTACTAACGTTGCGAAAAAAAACGATGAAGCCTGCCAATATCGAGCAGATATCCATAGTGATGTAGGAAGATTTGAATCATAACCTAAGAAAATATTCATATTTGTATATGATAGAGTATGAAGCAAATCGATTATAGCAATATAAAGAAAAGAGATACCAATAACTAAGAAAAATGAGCTATTCATATATTTCCGTGAATTCCATCCAATTATGAAAATACCCCCCATTATTATAATACTCATTAACTCTGCTATTGTATGAAAAAGTAAGAAACTGTAGATTCTAGCTATATAAACTAAAAATAATCCTAAACCAAGTCCTAAATATTCTAAGTAATCACGCAAAATAGACTTCTTTTCAGATTCTTGGTTATCTTTAATTTCCATTCTCTAGTTTCCCATAATAATTAGTTTAATCTATTGCGGATTTTTGAAAGATAGTATAAATTGAACTTTTTTCGATTGTAAATAGAAAATTTGAGGGGATCACTTTTTTTATATCAATTACTAATTTTTCAGCTTTTTTATAATTAAACTTTTTATTAACTAATTCGAGATCAGGATCATATTTATGAAGAAAGATTGAAAATTCAATTTTATTTTTTATTCTAATTAGTAAATCAAGTATTTTTTTTAAAAAATCAAGAGCTAAATCATATCTTTCTATATCTTGTATGTCTATTACGAATATTATTTTATCAGTACCTTTAATATGTTCATTAAAATTTAATAAATAGTCATTTCTAAATTGTTCTTGCCCACCAAAATCCCAGATATTGAATTTTGTACCGAGAGTTTCAAATTCGTCAATTTTTATACCTTTGGTAGGATTAAGAGAGTAAAAGGATAAAAGATTTTTTACACCTTTTAAACATAATACTATAGAAGTCTTCCCGCTATTGTCTAAGCCCATTATAGCAACTTTTTTTATAGAATTATTAGGAACTTTATACATATTTACTCGATTTGAAATTTAAATTAAGTTTTGATTAAAAAAGGGTGTCGATAACATCCAGATCTCTTACATCAACAAATTTTTCTTTATTAATTTTTACGACAAATGAATTGATATTTGAAAGAAGACCATAGATCTCTGGATGTTTTATTTTATAATATTTAACTCTATTTTCTTTTTTTTCTGAAATGATGAGATTATTATTCATAAGGACTTTTAGATGCTGTGAAACTGTGGATTGAGCTATACCTAATTCATTATGAATGTCTACTTGAGTAATTTCATTATCTTTTAATAATTGTAAAATATCCAACCTTGTCGGATCAACTAATACTTTCAAAAAATCCGAAGTCAGTTCTTTTAGTTCACTCAATTAGCCAAAACTCATGTGTTTTAAGAATAATGAATAAAATATCTTTTAAACATTATTCTAATTAATTATTAAATATTATTATAAATATTTAAAATATTTTAATATCGAGATAAATCGATATTAGTTCTAATGTGTTTTCTTTGAATTATTATTATTTATTTGATATATAAATGATCGAAATATTTATATATCGGCATATCGTTATATATCAATATATAAAAAACAAAAGTGGATCAAAAATGGAAAGTGAAGTATTCAAAATTGATGATATTGATAAGAATATAATCGAGTTAATACAAAAAGAACCAACACTTACCCATACAGAAATAGCTAAAAAAGTAAATCGGAGTCAACCTACAATCGGAATGCGAATAAGAAAGCTAGAAAGTTCTGGAGTACTCAAGTTTCAAGCAGGGATTAATATTAAAACAACAGATTTATTTTTAGCACGAGTAGAAATTCAAACACTTAAACCTCAAGAAATTATAGACTTAGTTAAAGATTGTCCATATATGTTAAATGCTTTCAGAATTAGTGGTACTTCGAATATTAGTATTTTTATGGTTAGTCCTAAGCTAGATCATCTTGATCACATAGTCAATAGACATTTTAGAACGAATCCGAACGTTTCATCGGTATATTTGGATATTGTTACGGATGTAACTAATGATTTAGTTTTACCATTTGATTTTAGTTTTGATAAATGTGGTATAAATGCAGATGGTAATTGTTGTGGTCGTTGTTTTAAAACTATATCTAGTTAATTGTTAAATTTTTTTTAACTTATTATACTTTAATATCTTGTATTGTCTCTAAATCGTTTTAAATTTAGATTAAATTAGACGGAAGATATTTATAGTTGAAAAATTTGAAGATAATAAAAAATAAAATTAATAAAAAATATTTTAATTTATTAAACGCCAGCGTATCCGAGTAGTTAAGGAGGCGGCCTGCAGAGCCGTTATTCGAGGGTGCAAATCCCTCCGCTGGCTTCATCACTTCAAACTTTTCCTTACGATATAAAAACCTTTGAACTCTTTAAAAACAGAGAATCCTTCAGATTTATACATAGATAACGGTCCTTTATAATTATGAGCGTCTGATTGAACATTCTTTCTTGGATATGCTTCTAGAAAATCAAATTTATTAGATTTATAATAATCAATGGCAAATTGCAGCAATTTTCTCGCTACTCCTTGCTTTCTATATTCAGGAGCAATTATAAAGCATACAACCGAAGCTATTTTTCCTTCATAGGAATAGTTTATATCTTTATCTTGAGTCAAAACTGGATATATGTGTTTTAAATTAGCATTACACCATCCGATAGGATTGCCATTTTGATATGCTAAGAAACCATTCATATCTCCTAAAGTTATCAATTTCTTTGCTGCTTCTCTATTTTCTTTCCCAGTTCGTTTAACCCATTCATCTCTCTTTCCTTTAAAATGGTAAAATTGACAATAACATGCAGACCATTCAGGATTATCGGTAAACGCCACATTATCAAAAAAATATAAAAAGTCTTCTAAAAGGCTTAGCTCTAGTTTTTTAATTGTTATATCCATTTATTTCCACACTCTTATAATTTAATTCTAATAATTCATTATACTTCAAAAAATCTCTTAAATTTATTATTCATAAATCAATTTAGGATTTTTCTTTCTTCTCATAAAATCTTATATCGAAAAGCTAAAAAAAAATCAAAGACAAATTATTATAAGACTAATTATTTTCTTTAGTTGATAATCTTAGTGGTGTTTACATAGAATTGAAAGTCTACAATAGCTTAACATTTAAAAAAGAAGAATTTAAAACTTTAAGCCCTAATAAAGTGTTAATATACGTTTGCGGTCCGACAGTATACGATTCGCCTCATCTAGGTCATGCTAAATCAGCTGTTGTGTTTGATCTCATCCATAGATATTTCAAATTTAAAGGATACAAAGTTAATATAGTCAAAAATTATACGGATATTGATGATAAGATAATCAAGAGGGCTAATGAGCTTAATATGGATTATAAGTCTTTAAGTGAGAAATATATTAAAGAATATGATGAGATTATGGATTTATTAAATGTAGAAAAGGTAACAAGAAATCCGAAAGCTACAGAGGTAATTGATTTCATGATTGATTTTATAGAGGGGCTAATCTCAAAAGAACATGCGTATGAACAAAATGGTTCTGTTTATTTTTCTGTGAAAAGTTTTCCTAAATATAAAACCGTCCTTCAGAACGTTAAGGTGGAAGATATTGAAGAAGAAGAATATCTTTCAGAGCAAGATATCGGTTTTGAAGATGAGAAATTAGATAGAAGAGATTTTGCCCTTTGGAAAAAGATGAAGGAAGGTGAACCTTTTTGGGAAAGTCCTTGGGGAAGAGGAAGACCAGGATGGCATATTGAATGCTCTGCGATGGCAATGAACTTTTTGGGAGAGACTATTGATATTCATGGTGGTGGTCAAGATTTGAAATTTCCTCATCATAGAAATGAAATTGCTCAATCTGAATCATATACAGGAAAACCTTTTGCAAATTATTTTATTCATAATGGTTTTGTAAACATCGATGATGAAAAAATGTCAAAAAGTTTAGGAAATTTCTTTACAGTTTCCGAGGTTGTAAATGAGTTTGATCCAATGGTCATTCGATTCTTTCTTCTCTCAAGTCATTATCGAAGTTCGATAAATTATTCGCTTGACACCATGAGTCAAGCTGAAAAAAGCTATAATAGGCTAATTAATACGATAAAAAAAATAAATGACATACAAACTATTGAAAGTGACTCAAAGGAAACAAAAAAATTAATATTATTAATCGATAAAGCTCAATCTAATATTGTTCGGGCGATGGATAATGATTTTGATACTCCTGTAGCAATTGCGGAGCTAATGACATTAATTCGCGGATTGAATAAAAAATTAGTTGAAGAAAAATTAGAAATTTCGGATAGATTTAAAGATAGGTTTTTTAAATTCGTCGAAGATATAGATAGAATTTTTGGATTCTTTCCAACTCTAAAAAAGGAACTCAAATTAGGTTTTGTAGGTCTATTTGGAGAAGAAGGAGAAATAATAAAAAATCTAATTGAACTTCTTACTAGTACCCGAAATGAGCTTAGAAAAAGAAAAATTTTTGATTTAAGTGATGAAATTCGCAAAAAGCTTAAAGAGATAGGAATAGAAATTGAGGATCAAAAATTAAATTAGAATTAATCCACTTTTTCAATAAATAATTTCATTTTAAAATTAAAAAAATTAGATAATTATTAAGAATCTTATTAGTAATTAATTATTCAGGTGCTTCTCTTTTTATTGTTCTCATAGCTTCTCCTATAGTTGACCAACTTCGAATTGAATATTCATATCCCTCAATGTTCAAGAACTCTGCCATCATTTCTCCAATCATTCTCGATGCATCTGCATATTCTTGAGCGTCATCCATTTTTGTTTCTATAACACGCATAGTTTTTAGTCCATTTTTAGTTGTAGTTACAGCAACAGGCATAATCAATTTTCCGGGAACCTTGCTTGGAGGATATTTTTTTAGCACTTCAAGATATGTTTTTAAAACCTCCTCATTCTTATGAGATGGATACCAGGAAGTTATTATAATATATGTTATTTTATTCACCTTTAAACTATTTTTATAAATTTTAAATTAGATTTCGTGTAATTAATTTTTAGATGCCTGAATATTTAACATTTTTGTTTAAAAGGATTAGAATAACAAGTTTTTCAACTAATGAGTTACTTGTATATTAAATAAAAGGATTACAAAATT
>JBHLJZ010000160.1:0-6536 GCA_048887165.1 Candidatus Hodarchaeota archaeon
TTCTAATTTTAGGTCAATCAAATTATTGTTATACGAAGGATAATTTTGAAGGTGTATGCTCTCAGTTTCATCGTGTCCAATTGGTTTCAAATATTGTTTAAACATTTTAAGATAAATTTCTTCAGTTAACATTGGATTAATTGGAGATAACATCAGAAGAAATTGAAATAAAACCTCGAATAAAAGTGCCATGCCTTGATATTTATCAGGATCCTCAGAATAGACATCTAGCTTTTCTCGATTCAACATTATATACCATCGACTAATATCATTAACTATAAAATCTCTTAATATTCCTGGAATCAATGGTAATTCGTATTTATCTGAATGATCAATTACATTTTTTATAACAGAATGCAGTCGTGAAAGAAGCCATTTATCGATTTTATTCAATTTATTCAATTCTAATTTGTGCTTAGAAGGATCGAACTTTGATAATGAAAATTTCTCATTCGCATAAACATAGACATTCCAAATTGTATTAATTGTTTTATAAGTATCAGCATATTCTTTAACACTGAAGTTTAAATCTCGACCTGGCTGAGTGGCACCTATAGAATAAAATCTAAATGTTTCAATACCTTTTATATTTGAATAAATTTTGTTTTTTTGAAGTTCAGGAAGTGCGCCTTCTATTAAATCATCTGGTTCACATGAAGTTCCCTTAGACTTACTCATCTTAAGCTTTTCTCTCAAAACCCAACCATGCATATAACATGCATCATAATTTTTACGTTTTGATGATACCATAGCACTGCATAATAAACTGTTAAACCATCCTCTAATCTGATCTTTTCCCTCAATTATAAAATCTGCGGGTACCCAGCTATCATAATGACTCTTTCCATCATATACTTCTTGAGCTGCCCACATCACAGAACCTGAATCTAACCATACATCTAATATATCAGGTATTCGTCTCTTTGTACCATTATTACATTTTTTACATTTCCAAGTTACTTGATCTATCCATGGCCGATGTAGATCTTCTGGACATTCTCCTGCGATTTCTTTTAATTCTTGTCCGGATTCTATGACTGTAGTATCTTCACAATCCTCATTATCACATATCCATACACTTAATGGTATTCCCCAATATCGTTGTCGTGAGATACACCAATCTCTTAATGTGCTCAACCAGCTTTTAAACCACCGATTTCCTGCCCAATCTGGTATCCAGTATATATCTTCGTTTTTCTTAAGTAATTCTTCAATTAATTCTTCCGTTTTAAAAAACCATTGATTAGTTGCTCGGTATACTAATTTTGAATCACATCTCCAACAATGGGCATATTCATGCTCTATTTCGCTTGTAAATAAAAGAGTTCCCTTCTTCTTCAGAACATCTAAGATTTCTTGATTAGCATCAAGAACATATTTACCAGCGAATTTTCCTGCTTCTTTTTTATATATACCTCTTATGTTTACTGGATTAAATATTGGTATATTATTTGCAACTCCAACCTCAAAGTCTTCAGGTCCATGCCCAGGAGCGGTGTGAACTAATCCTACTCCCTCTGAAGCAGAAACATATTCATCAGATAATATTATTGTATGTACAGTATCACTTTGCTTAGCCAATTCTTTCTGGTATGGAACTTCCTCTAAAAGTGGATGTTCATATTTCATTCCTTCTAAATCCTCTCCGTGATATTCTTTAACTAATTTATATGTATACCCTAACTCACCTGAAAGTAGAAATGGTGCTGCTGCTTTGGACATAATCCAATTTTCATTAAGATCTTCAATCTTAAATTTGCCATATTCCGCAAAAGGATTAGCCATTATTGCCTCATTTGCAACTAAAGTCCAAGGAGTGGTTGTCCATATAATGAAATAAGTGTCTTTTTCTTCGGTTGACTTTATTTTTAAAAATAAACTAGTATCTTTGATATTTTTATAATCGTGTTCATGTTTTGCGAGGGCTGTTGCGCATCTCGGACAACAGTTTAATGGGCGATAAAATTTATATAACAAGCCATTTTCCCAAGCTTTTTTCAAAGTCCACCAGATCCCTTCTATATAACTGTTTCTAAAGGTTATATAAGGATTATCCCAGTCCCAGAAATAACACCCAAGCCTTTTGAATTGCTCATTCATTAATTTTAAGTTTTTCTGAGCAAATTCTTTACAACTCTTAATAAACTTATCTACGCCAAAATCAATAATTTCTTGCTTATTTTTTATCCCTAGCTCTTTTTCCATCTGAACTTCGATAGGTAAGCCATGTGTATCATAACCAGGAGTGTCAGTGACTTTAAATCCTCTCATTCGCTTGTACTTTATAAGGTAATCTTTCAAAATCTTATTCCATGCAGTACCAAGATGAATTGAGCCAGTGGTATATGGAGGTCCATCTATAAACCTCCAAACAACTTTTCCTTCTTCCTTTTTTCTTATTAAGGAATAAATCTCTTCTTTTTTCCAGAATTCTAGAATTTTTTCTTCTAATTCTGTCAAATCCAAGTGTTTATTTAATGTTTCCACGAGAACCATCTTGTCAAATATGTGAATGTTAATTATAATAAATACAAACTAAAAAATTTAACCAATTCTTTCATTAAGAGATATTTTTAATTGAATAAATTAGAAATTTATAAAAAGATCTTTACTAGCAAATACATCTTTAATGGGGCATCAAATTAGGAGGAGGAGTTTTCAAACAAAATCCACACTTACCAAAGGATTTTATAGTTTGCTCCCAACAGTGCTTGTGATATGAACGTTCACAATAAGGACAATCAATATGACAAGTATCCCCATCTGATCCGGCTATTTTTAAACTACATGTTGGGCAATCAATTTTATGACAAATTACACAGGAGACAACTGATACTTCGAAAATCTTTTTTGAAATTAAATTAAACAAATCAACTAGATAACTAAAAGGAGACCATTCTCCAAAAAAATCTTTAAAAGAACTTTGCAGGTCATTTTTTATCTTCTCATGAGCTTCCAATTCGAATTCATTTAATATTTTTATAGAAGGCATCTTCATCGGATATTCAGTTGGTAAATCAATCTGAAATAGAAAGGTTAAATCCTGAGTCTTCATCTTTCCTTTCATTTCAACTTTCATACTTCCTTCGGCAGGATTGTATTCGATATTCTTATAATGCTCTTTTAATAATTCGATTTCAAAACTAATCCTAGAATTCTTATCGACTAACCAGGCAATTTCTCTAATAATTTCTACTGATTCGGATTCCTTTTCCTTCCAACCTTTATAAGCATGGAGTTCTGTAATTGGAATTCTTATTAATTGTTGTAGATCAGATGAGAGCTCAATTATTGGTGGCTTAGGATACGATCCTAGGTTAACTTCCAATGAATATTCCTTAAATCCAAAGGTCACTAGATGAACTGAGAGGTTGGTTATATCATAAGGACTAATATCACATTGATATTCACCTAGAATCTTTTTAGATTCTAATTCAATCTCTTTTATAAAATATAGTTTATTTTCTAACTCTCGAATAACTTCAACTATGTGTGATGGATTTTTATTTGACCATTTTCTCAATGATTCTAAAGATTGAATAGGATCACCTAATAAGTTTTTAATATCTTCTGGAAAACTTATTAGAGGTTTTTCGGGATAATTTTGAAAATTAACGTGAATCATGAAAGTTTTTGAAACTGTAATAGTAATATAAATAGTAATATCTGCTTTATTTTCTCCTTCCTGGTCGTAAGCATATTCTTGTTGAATTAGCCCTAATTCTGTTTTAATTGCTAAACTTAATTCATCTTGAACATCAAACAAGTCTTCTTGCGCAGGAATTTCAGTATCTACAGGTTCGATGTAATCTGAAGATAGCTCTTCGGATTTAGCTTCTTCAAATGAAGAATCAGGATAAACAGTTTCATCTAATTCCTCTGTAGAGACTGTGAATTGTTCATAATCAAAATCTGGAGGATATGCATTCAAGTCGGGAGTGATATACTCTTCATTTTTTTGTGATGGTCCACCAACTTGCTCCGGTTTTGGAACCATTATCTCTTCAATTTTATTAGAATCTTCATAAGACTCAGAAATTGGAATTAATGGTTGTTCTTCGATTTTCTGGGGAATTTGTAGAGCTTGCTGGATCTTTGCTTTAAGTTCATGGACAATATCAACGACTCTAGATTTTGATGTCCACTGCTCTATGGAATCCAGGACAATATCACCTAAAAGTTCTTTAATCTCATCATGAAATAACACTTTAGGAGGATTATTTGGGAAATTCTCGTCAAATTTTATTTCTACTTCATATTTTTTATCAGGGGTCTCGTAAGCATAACCATACAAATGAGCAATATTTCCCGACACCATCCAAAATGAAAATTTGGCAGCGATTTTTTGGGCTTCCTTTAAAATTCTTTGTTTATCCATTGATAAAACTTGTATAATTTTGTTAAGTGTTTCTTATAATAAAACATCAAACTATATTCTTAAAAATTTAAGTAATTTGTTTAAAGTTGAACATTTAAACAGTTAAAAATTTTATATCGTTAATTAAACGTTATAAAATCGAAATTATTCATTTTAGATTTTACGATCAGAGTTTAAATACCATAACAATACACGATGCATTCCTGTATGAGTCACTGAATAAAAAATATCAGAATCCCCACAAACTCCATTGGGATATAAACATTCTCCAGTTTTAATATCCTCAATTATATCTTTCCTTAACATACTTGACCAAATTTCAGAAAAATCAGTTGATTTTACATTTCCTAGAATTCGATCATCTGTTAATTTAAAATTACATGGATAAATATTACCATATGGATCTATATGAAAAAAATCTCTAAATGCAGTACAATCTAAATATCTTTCTTTTATAAAGGAATTATACAAATATCTTTGCTTAATTTTGAAATTGTTTTGATTCAAAACAGGCCTTAATTTTTGATAAAACTCTTTTATAGTAAGATCTCCTAGAAAATTTCTATCAAAAAATCTATTACTTATAACAGTCCAGCAAATATATGCATCGGTTCCTATTTGTTTCGCAAAATTATTTACCCATTTGTATTCATCTATATTATATGGCAAAAATGTAAAACTAAACCTTATTGGAACGTAGTTTTTAATTAACTCATAAGTTTTTAAAGTTTTTTCAAATGCATTTTCTATTCCTCGAGACCTATTATGAATTTCGGGGGGTCCATTCAAACTCAGTCCTAAACTCGCTATATTAATATCTGGAGATATTTCAAAGATTTTTTTTACAAGTCTTAATATTCTTTCAGGTGTTAATCCATTTGCAGTCATCCCAAAGTAAGCATTTGGACAGGCTTTATGTAGAATATGCAATCTTTCTGGTAAATCTTCAAGTAAAAATGGCTCACCTCCTGAAATAACAATTCTTCTTACATCTTTAAGTAGTTCAGAATTAGCGAATTTTTCTAACTCTTCTAGACTCATTATTTCATCTTTTTTTGGATCCATTTTCCAAATAGAGCAACTGTCACACTTACTATTACATTCCCATGTTGTTGTATACCTTATACACCTTATCTTAGGAATATTGCTCCATTTTCTTACCGTATCTTCAAAAAGATTTCTAGCTAGTTTTAAACCGCTTTTTAAACTCTTAGCATATAAGTCCATCGTTAAATTAAATTATAATCTATTGCTTTTTAACTTTTATATGATTTTCTAATTGTTTCCTCTTTTTAAATTGTTATATGTATTAACGTCTTTTGTTTAGAATAAACTTAAATTATAAAGTTAAGTAAAATTATTTCTTAATAAATGTATATAACTTTTAGATAAGTTAGTTATAAAGTTTATTGATACATATGAATAAAGATAAAATTCAAGCTGAACAATATTCTTTCCCATACCATTATTTATTAGAAATAAAAAATAATCGCTTAAGCTTTAAAAAATTTATTTATGGATTTGAGTATTTCTCTTATTTAGCTCTAATTAAAAAAAGAATTATCAAATTAAAACCTAAATCTATAATCGATATCGGATGTGGCGATGGAAAATTAATTTATGAACTTTGTAGAAATAAGGATTTTTACAAGAGTGTCAATAGTATCGTTGGTATTGATAAAGATAAAAAAGCAATTTCGTTTGCAAATGCTTTAAATGAAGGTGAAAAAATTAAATTTATATCAGAGAACATCATAAATTTAGAAAGTAAGAGCTTTGATGTAGGAATCCTAATGGAAGTTATTGAACATTTTACAGATAAAGATTTAAAAGAATTAATAGATAAAATAGGTGAATTAGTATCAGTTGGTGGTTTTTTATTTGTTTCGGTTCCTTCTAAAAATCAAAAACTTCAAACAAAACATTATCGCCATTATGATAAAACTGACCTTATAGAGCTTTTTAAAGATAAATTCGAATCAGAAAATTTCTTTTTTTTATGCCATGAAACATTAATTAACAAGATAATAAAAAAGATGTATTTAGTCTCCGATCTATTGGGTTTCAACTATTTTAAAAAGAATCTATATTCTTTACTCAAAAGAAGTTACTTTTATACAGATGAATCAAAATGTTTGCATATTGTTGCTATTTTTAG
>JBHLJZ010000161.1:0-6449 GCA_048887165.1 Candidatus Hodarchaeota archaeon
TCTTCCTCCGGTTTATCGAGAGATGAAGCAAATAAACGTTTAGAAATCTATGGTTATAATGAAATCCCTAAAGCTTCTAAAGGATTTATTAAAATCTATTTAGCTCCTCTTTTTAATTGGTTAATTGTAATTTATCTAATAGGAGCATTAATTCTATTTTTAGCAGTCGTATTCGGTGGGGAAGGAAATTTGGCATTCATTCTCTTAACATTGGCAATAGTGGCACTAAATTGTGCAGTTGCTATTATTCAGCAATATAGAGCTACAAAAAAGCTAAATGCTCTAAGAGAAATGACTGCTCCGACTACTACTGTTATAAGAAATGGGCAAAAATTAGATATACCAACGAAAAATGTAGTTGTGGGAGATTTGTTAGTCTTAACACAGGGAGATAAAATTCCTGCTGATGGAAGAATTATTCAATCAAGTAATCTTGAAATTAATGAAGCACCTTTAACAGGGGAAAGTGAACCAGTAAAAAAATTACAAGTTGGCTCTGCAATTGAAAAAGAAGAATTAGCAATCTCCGATCGCAATAATATGGTGTTTTATGGGACTTATATTACTACTGGTAATGGAACGGCTATAGCAGTTAAAACTGGTAAAGATACTGAAATAGGAAAAATATCACAAGGTTTAGAGGAAGCTGGGACTAGTGAGATCCCAATTAGACAAAAAATGAATAATTTTGGAAAATGGTTGGGTCTAATTGTTTTAGGATTTTGGTTTATAATTTTAATGATTGTTTGGGGTGCCACTGGTGATTTAGATATTGTTACAAGCTTAAATTCTGCGATGGACTTACTTCCTATTAACATTCCGCTGTTAGTTACTATTATATTACTGACCGGAGTATTAGCTATGGCTCATCACGGAGTCATAATAAGAAATCTTGCTTCAGTTGATAGTTTAGGTCGAGTTAGCGTTGTTTGTTCTGATAAAACAGGAACTTTAACTAAAAACCAGATGAGCATCCAACATGTCTGGACTAACGGTTCTACTTTCAAAGTAACTGGAAGTGGTTATAGTCCAGAGGGAGACATTATTCTTGTTGATGATTCAAAGAATCCTACTTATATTAAACATATTGACGATTATCCTCAACTTAAACTGTTATTAACTGCTGGTTTCCTTAATAATAATTCTGCTTTAGTAAAAAATGAAATTGAAATTGGGGGTAAAATCATTCCAAACTGGAATGTAATTGGGTCTCCCACCGAGGGAGCTTTAATGGTACTATTTCAAAAGGGTATGGGAGATTATCTCCTAGAAGATTTTGAGTATATAAAAGAATATCCATTTGATTCAAAAGTAAAAAGAATGACAAAGATTTATAAAAGACAAGGTAAATACTACTCCTTTACTAAAGGTGCTAGTGAGATTTTAATTCCCTTATGTAAAAAAGGTCTCTACAAGGATAGTGAAGTAGATTTTATTGATGAAGTAAAAGAGAAGGTTATAAAGATTGCTGATCATTATGCTGGCCAAGGATATAGAATCTTAAGCTTGTGTTATAAAAAATTAGATGATCTACCTCCAGAGAACGATAAAAGCAGAGAAATTTGTGAGTCTGATATGATCTATATTGGTTTCGTTACCATATTAGATCCTCCTAGAGAAGGTGTTAAAGAATCTGTAGAACAATGTCATAATGCTGGGGTGGATGTTTTAATGATAACAGGCGACTCCTCAAGAACAGCAAGAGCCATAGCACAACAAATTTCTATTATTAAAGATCCGGATGAATTAGTTGTTGAGGGAAAAGAGATTAAGAATTTGAAGTCATTTTATGATTTTAGTCGGATAAAAGTTTTTTCCAGAGTCTCTCCAGAACATAAAGAAGATATTGTAGAAAAATATCAAGATGCTAATAAAGTGGTAGCAATGACAGGAGATGGTGTTAATGATGCTTTAGCATTAAATATGGCTGATGCCGGTATTGCATTAGGGATTCAAGGTACAGATGTAGCAAAAGAGGCCTCAGATATGGTAATCTCTGATGACTCATTTAATTCAATTGTGACAGGTATAGAAGAAGGTCGTGGTATATTCTCTCGCATTAGAGCAGTAGTATTCTTCTACATTTGTATCAACGTTTTTGAAGGTATTGTCCAATTTATCTTAGCTTTTATAGTAGGACTCCCATATTTTTTAGATGAGACTTTTTATCTACAATGGATTTTTCTTTCAATAACATTGCATATATTTCCAGGCCTACTATTGACATTTGATACTACATCTAAGGATGTGATGAAACAGAAACCACGGGATGAAGAAGAAATTTTATCGAAAAACACTATGTCTTTACTTTTTGCCTTCGGGTTTCTATTAATGATTAGTATGATTGTGTCATATTTTATCGTTATTACAGGATGTTATCCTTTATTTCCAGAAAATTGGAATTTTGGGGGATTAAATAATGCATATCTCTATTCACCCACTACTTATTCTCTTTATTCAGATGGAATAGACCTAACTGTAGCTAAAACATTAACAATGTTAATGGTTACACTTTTTTTCTGTGAAACTTTTTTGGTTTTTCAGATACGACGACCAAATAAATCTTTAATAAAGAGTATCAAAGAAGACAGTAATAAATTTATGTACATTCTTATAGGTTTATTATTTGGTTCTTTTCTTGCATTAATGTACATCCCTGGAGTTCAAGTTACTTTGGCCTCTTGGGGATTAAATTTCATGTTTATGTTTTTAACTGCTTTTGATTGGATAGTGTGTTTCTTAATTTCAACAATTTGCATAGTCTCATTTGAAATTGTAAAGTATATTTCGCGAACACGAGGTATTTATTTCTAATCTTTTTCTTAATAAAATCATTTGAAAATAAGATAGCTTTTATTATTTCGTGTAAATTATATCTTCTTATGTTAAAGGGAGAACGCGTTAGTCTAAAACCACTTGAAAAAAAATATATTGAACAGTTTTTAAAATGGTTTAACGATCCTGAAATAACTCAGTATCTCTTAATGTATAGACCACTTACTAGCATGGAAGAAGAAGAGTGGTTTAACGAGCTTAAGAATAAACCAAATGAAGTTTATTTTGCTATCGTAATAAACGATAAATATAATAAAGAAAAGCTTATTGGAAATTGTGGCATACGTGGTATCAATAGTAAAGATAGGGTTGGTAATTATGGCATTGTTATCGGAGAGAAAGATTATCAAGGAATGGGTTATGGTACAGAAGCAATGAGATTATTAGTAGATTATGGTTTTAACACACTAAACTTAAATAGAGTTGAATTATCTACATTTAGTTTCAATTCTCGAGCCTATAAGTCTTATTTAAAAGTAGGTTTCGTTGAAGAGGGAAGAAAACGCCAAGCTGTCTACAAAAATGGAGAATACCATGATGAAATCATGTTTTCAATATTAAGATCCGAATGGGAAAAACGTAAATCACCCTAAAAAAAATTATTTTAATTAATAAATTAATTTTTAAAATATTCAATATTCAAGTCAATATAAGTATAAAATTATGGTGAGAATTTATGAGTAAATATAAAGTATCCATTGTTAAATATGAAAAGCCTTTGGAATCATTACGCAAAGTTATTGAGCTCGCAAATGGGTTTGAAAACCTACCTATTAAAGGTAAAATATTTATCAAACCCAATTTAGTATATTGGAATAGACATTGTGACATTCCTAAATGGGGAATGCTTACTACCTCTAGAGTAATGGAAGATCTCATAATTTTACTTAAAGAACGTGGTGTAGAAGATATTACTATTGGAGATGGGATAATATCTGATGATCCAAATGATAAAGAAACCCCTAAGGATGCTTTTGAAAAATTAGGTTATAATCTTTTAAAAGAAAAATATGGAGTTAAAGTTTATGATATGTTTGAGCGTCCTTATGAAAAAGTAGAATTAACAGAGGGTTTATCGATAAAAATGAATTCTGAAATGCTTCATGCTGATTTTTTAATAGATGTTCCAGTTCTTAAAACTCATGCTCAATGTGTTGTAAGCTTAGGTATAAAGAATTTAAAAGGTTTAATAAATATCCCATCAAGAAAAAAGTTCCATGGTGCTGATCCTAAATTTAATCTTCATTATAATGTAGCTCAACTTGCGAATTTGATACCTCCAAGTCTTACGATTATCGATGGAATTTATACTCTTGAACGAGGCCCAACTTTTGATGGAAAAGCTCATAGAAGCGACATTTTAGTTGCTTCCACAGATATTCTCTCGGCAGATTTGGTAGGATCAAACTTATTAGGAATTGACCCAATTGCTGTTCCGCACTTAGTTCAAGCTGCTAAAGATAGAAATCGTCCAACAGATTTATCTGATATTAAGGTAATAGGAGAAAGTATTGATGATTTGGCAATTCCACATGGATGGGAATTTATTTATAAGAATAATAATACACTGCCGCTCTCTTATGCAAAAGCTGGTATTGGAGGTATAAAGTATCGAAGATATGATGAAACAATGTGTACTTTTTGTAGCTTTTATAATGGAATCATCTTGGTTGCGATAAAAGAAGCATGGAAAGGTAAGGATTTTGATAATATTGAAGTTTTAACGGGAAAAGTTATGGAACCATCTCCGGGAAACAATAAGACGATTCTACTTGGTCAATGTCAATATAATAAAAATAAAGATCATCCAAATATTAATCAACTTATTGCTATAAAGGGATGCCCACCTGAAGTTGAAGATATTCAGGCAGCACTAAAAGAAGCAGGAATCAGAGCTCCTTCTTATCTTTTTAAGAATATTGATAAAGCTCCTCTCCTATTCTTAAATAAATATAAGGGAAAACCTGAATTTGAAGAACAGTTTTATCAATTACTTTAACCATAGTGATTGGGTAGGTAAGAATAAATATCAAGAAATTTCTTATTCTATTATTCTATATAAAAAAAGATACTTATAGTGAAAATCATGAAAAAACTTGAAAAATCTGATCTGTTTCTCATAATCTTTTTTGTAATTATCGTGGTAGTAACAATTATTAGCTTTATATATAGGGATGTGGGAGCGTTACTCGATGTTAGTAACTGGTTTGATGTAGATGCTTTAGGAACAGCCAATTATTGGATGGCCATAGGCATTGTATCAATCCTCTGCTTTATAGGAGCCTTAATTCCCATTCCGGTTCCATACATGATTCCCGTTGCTTTGTTTTCAGCTGCATGGTTTGCAGGAAACGTACATACTTCGGGCATTCTTATTACAGGCATTATCTTTTTTTCAGCAATTTCAAACACGATTGGAGATCTTTTAGATTACTACATTGGAAGAGGGGCAGAGTATGTTCTAAGTCAGGATGATCCAGATTTACAAAATCGATGGGTAAAGATTATTCTTAAGAAACCAAAAGTAATCCCAGGCGTGATCCTAATTTTTGGAATATCACCGCTCCCGGAGTCTCTGCTCATGGTACCATTAGGCATGGTAAAATACGATGTAAAAAAGACGTTTATTTGGATGTTACTTGGAAAGATAATAATGATGCTTATAATGGCATTATTAGGAATCTTCGCCCAACAATATCTTGGATTATTTAGTGGTGAAGGTATCACTGGATTGATCATAGGAATTGCGTCACTTTATATAATGTACTTTATGATTGTATTCTTTTTCAAATTCAAACCAAAAGAAGATAATTAAAGTGTAAATACCAGTAATGCACACAATATCAATCGAAATCTGATGGCATGTATTGTCCAAGGGATTAGGCATAACACCGTCATTAGCTCTTTGAATATTATAACACACTTCAACACTCTCTTCTCCATCTTATGTTATCTTTCTCTTCAACTTTTTCTAAGTTAGGTTGAATTCGAAAGAATTAGCTGCTTTATTCATGGTTTAGGTTCATTGACTCCAAAGGGTATCATATCATCGAGAATCGATAAGATCATCCCTAGTTCAGGTTCTTTAAGCTCAAAATTGATGAGATCAATAACACTTTGAAGAGTGACTATGTCCTTTAGGTATGAAAGTCTTAGTTCTTCAATACCCGCGTCAAGGATAAGAATCTTGTTTTTTCCTTCAGTATTATCCCAAGGAGGCCAATAAGGCAAATTATCTCCGTTTGGATTTCCTAATCGCGCAAAATTGGCAAGATATTTCATACATAAATCTGTTAATTTTTCCCGACCAAGTTGATTATGCTTAGTGTGGGTTTTTCCTAACAATATAGATAAATTACCCATGCCCATTCCTAAAAAGAAAGGAATCTCTGCAGCGTGGTGAGCACCTAAGTCTCGACCCATATTTTTTGGAAGAACGCTTACACTATCAATATCTGGGCTTCCCCAGTCAAATCGGTATGCATAAATGGGTATATTAGAATTTGAAGTCATTTGACATACTAAGGAATCAAGACCACTCACACGCCAAAGTAGGGAGCGATAACCCCAAATCAAGTCATATTCTCTTGTGCCCTGAGCGGGATCTTTTCTAA
>JBHLJZ010000162.1:0-6329 GCA_048887165.1 Candidatus Hodarchaeota archaeon
GTAAAATTAAGGATTTGGAAGAGAAACTCAAAAAAAAGGATGAAGAAGCAGAAAAGTTCAAGAGTGAAAGCAATACTTGGAAAGATAAATATATGAGACTTCAAGCTGAATTTGAGAATGCTCAAAAACGTTGGAATAAAATTAAACAAGATTTAAGATTAGAATACACTGCATCCACAATAAAAAGTTTCTTACCATTATATGATTCATTTAAGAAAGCGTTACAAGATGATAACAAAAACAAAGAAGTTTTAAAAGGATTTTATGATCAATTCATGAATATCCTGAAATCTTATAAAGCAGAGCCAATTGAAGTTAAAATTAATGACCCTTTCGATTATTCTTATCATGATGCTTTAAGTTCAGTCGAAACTAAAGATGTCCCAAGTAATATAATTCTAGAAATTATTCAAGATGGTTGGAAATTAGATAAGGATGTTATTCGTTATGCAAAAGTAATTATATCAAAAGAACCAAAACCTCCTGAGATCGAGCCTGAATCTGAAATGGATATAGAAGGTGATCAAGAACAAGTTCTAGAAAAGACGGAATTGGATAAATCAGAAGAAAGTTCAGAAAAAAAAGAAAAGAAAAGTATAGAGGATAGTAATCCCGATTATATTTCATAAATCTGTTTCTTTAAACTTCAGATTTTTACTTTTTTTGTTATACTTTTATTTAGTAAACTGAATTAGCTCAAACTTTTTGAATTATAAAGACAATTTTTTTTAGATTAAATTTAGTTTTTAATTATAAAATTGAGGAAATTTATTTATGAATGAAATTAGAAAAGTTAAATTAATATTAAAAAGTCGTCCAACTTTCGAAGGTGCTGGTGTACGCTTAAAACGGGCATTTGGGTATGCAGATTCATCATTAGATCCTTTCTTATTATTAGATGATTTTCATTCTGATAATCCAGATGATTATATGGCTGGATTTCCATGGCATCCTCATCGAGGTATAGAAACAATTACATATATGCTTCATGGAAAAGTAGAGCATGGTGATAGTTTAGGAAATGGTGGTGTAATTGAGGCTGGAGACATACAATGGATGACTGCAGGATCTGGAATAATTCATCAGGAAATGCCGAAAAAAGATTTGAATGATAGTTATTTAGCAGGATTCCAACTATGGGCGAATTTACCAAGCTCACATAAGATGATGGATCCTAGATATCGAGACGTAAAAAGCAATGAAATACCAGAAATATCTTTGAATGATAATAATGTAACGGTAAAAATTATTGCAGGAGAATTAAAAGGTACTAAAGGACCAGTTCAGGATATCATTACTGAACCGGAATATTTTGATGTGACTATAAAGCCAAATTCAGAGTTTAAACATCCTATAATAAAAGGAAATAATGTTTTTGCATACGTTATTGAGGGTGAAGCCTACTTTGATAAAGAAAAAGTGAATATAATTGGAGTTGAAAATCTAGTGATATATAGAGATGGTGATGAGGTTTTAATTAGCACTGAAAGTAAATCAGTTAGATTTTTGTTAATTTCAGGTAAACCTATAAAAGAACCAGTAGCTTGGCGAGGGCCAATCGTTATGAATACCGATGAAGAATTGAGAATTGCCTTTAATGAATACAATAAAGGGACATTCATTAAACATAAAAACTATAAGAATTTATATTTGAGAACCTAAAAAATTAATAGTTCTAATTAATTAAATAACATAAGAGTATAATTATTATTGAGATGTATTAAATGAGTGAAGAGCCGCAATTTCCGCCCATACCTGATATAGGAGAAATATTAAGTAGGAAAGATCGATTTATAGAGAAAAAAACAGCAGTTCTTAAATGTAAGGATTGTCAGAATAAGTATGAAAGACCCTTTAAGGTTGGCGATTTTACTTTTAAGAAATTAAAAGAAGAAGAATGTGAAAAGTGCCATAGTAATAAATCTCTGATTATTGAAGAGATTTATTCAGAATGGGTAGATCCTAAAAAGAAATCGAAATAATTTTTGGAATGATTTCGATCGTTATTCCATTCCTAATAATTGAATTATTAAATTAGCCATAGAATAAGGATCTAGACTTTTATCCATAACCAATTTAATATATTCTTCAATTTGAGAATTTGAGCTGAGTAATGCTTCAACTTTCTTTGTTAATTTATGCTTTAAAATCTGTATAGTTTCATTCCTAATTCTATTCTTTTGATAGTTTGAAATTATTCCCGTCTCATCTAAAAAGATCCTATGCTTTTCAACAAGCTTAATAAAATCTTCGAAATTCTCGCCTGTTTTAGAATTTACTTTTAGTATTGGGGGTGTCCATCTTTTAATTTTAGCATAACTGTTTTTTGTGCTTTCTGAATCATACTTATAATTCATATCTAATTCAAGCATTTGCATGATTTCGGAAACTTTTCTATCAGCACCAGCAAGATCCATTTTATTAACAATGAATATATCAGTAATTTCCATTATACCAGCTTTAATCGCTTGGATATCGTCTCCTAAGCCAGGGACTAATAAAACAACTACAGTTTGAGCTGATTTAAATATATCAACTTCTGATTGTCCCACACCAACGGTCTCAACGATAACAATATCACATCCATAAACATCCAAAATTTTAATAACATCTTCAGTAGCTCGTGCTAGTCCTCCTAATTGTCCCCGATTGGCCATGCTTCGTATAAAAACATTATTTAGTGTAAAATGTTCCTTCATTCTAATTCTATCCCCAAGTAACGCCCCTCCAGTAAGAGGAGACGTTGGATCTACACAAATAATACCTATTTTTCTTCCTTGTTCAACAAATATTTTAGTCAAGGTTGAAATAAAAGTAGATTTTCCACTGCCAGGCGAACCCGTAATGCCTAAGATGTAAGCTTTCCCAGTATATTTATAAATAGAATTAATTATTCCTTCAGCAGCAATTATATCATTTTCAACTATGGTGATTAAACGAGCTGCGGCTCTAGTATCTCCTTCAAGTAGTTTCTCGGTTAAATTCGAATAAGACATTATTGATTTATCTCTTCAAATTGTTTTTCACAAACTCTACGATTGTTTTAAGTTCTGTACCTGGACCATAAAATCCTTTTAATCCATGTTTTTCTAAAAAAGGTTTATCTTCATCAGGAATTATTCCTCCTATACCAACAAGAACATCATCTATTCCATTTTCATTTAATTTTTCCATAATTACGGGACATAGGGCATTATGCGCCCCTGATAGCATACTTAACATTATAGCATCAGGATCCTCTTGGATAACTGTCTGAACGATGTCATCTGGAGTTTGGTGTAATCCTGTATAAATTACTTCCATTCCAGCATCTCTTAATGCTCTAGCTAAGACTTTAGCACCTCTATCATGCCCATCTAGTCCTGGTTTGCAAACTAAAACCTTTATCTTTTTTTCTTTAACCATTTTACATGCGCTCCTCAAAAAATTGAATCTTCTTGGTATGTACCAAATACTTCCTTTAAGTTATTAATTATTTCACCTATAGAGACATATTCTCTTACACAATCAATTATATATGGCATTAAATTTTCTGTTCCTTTTGCTGCTTCTTTTAAGCTTTCAATCTTTTGCTTGACTTTTTCATTATCGCGTTTTTGTTTAATTTTATTAAGTCTTTCAATTTGTTCTATAGCAATTTTTTCATCAATTTTTAATAGAGGAGTACTACATGGCTCTCTTTGAGTAAAATCGTTTACACCTACAATAATTCTTTCTTTCTTTTCAATCTCTTTTTGATATTTATATGATGTGTTAGCAATTTCTCTTTGAAAGAAATTCGCTTTGATTGCGGGAATTACTCCTCCAAGTTCTTCAACTCTTTCAAAATACACTTCAGCTTCCTCTTCCATCTTATTGGTTAACCATTCTACATAATAAGATCCAGCTAAAGGATCGATGGTATCTGCCACCCCTGACTCTTCTGCGATAATTTGTTGAGTTCTTAGAGCAATTTTCACTGCTTTCTCTGTTGGAAGGCATAAGGCTTCATCAAAGGAATTGTTATGTAATGATTGAGTTCCTCCTAATACAGCTGCTAATCCCTGAAGTGTTACTCTCACAATATTATTTTCAGGTTCTTGAGCTGTTAATGAAACGCCTGCAGTTTGAGTATGAAATCTTAGTCTCATTGATTCAGGTTTTTTTGCTCCATATTTAATTTTCATTCTTTTTGCCCAAATTCTCCTTGCTGCCCTAAATTTAGCAATTTCTTCAAAAAAATTATTATGTGAGTTAAAGAAAAAAGATAAACGAGGAGCAAAATCGTCAACTTTTAATCCTCTTTCGATAGCTGCTTCTACATATGCAAATCCATCTGCTAATGTGAAAGCTAACTCTTGAACAGCAGTAGAACCTGCTTCTCGTATATGATATCCACTTATACTAATAGTATACCATTGAGGTACATATTTCGTACAATATTCTATTGTGTCAATTATTAATCTCATTGAAGGCTCAGGTGGGAAGACCCAAGACTTTTGTGCTATATATTCTTTTAAAATATCATTTTGTATTGTTCCCCTTAACTTATCAGGAGTGTGGCCTTGTTTTTCTGCAGTAACAATATATAATGCTAATAAAATCGAAGCAGGGGCGTTGATTGTCATAGAAGTTGAAATTTTTGATAAATCAATACCGCTAAACAATGTTTCCATATCTTCCAATGTATCAATTGATACACCTTCTTTACCAACCTCACCTAGTGCTTTTTCATCATCTGCTTCAATCCCATAGATGGTATGAAGACTAAATGCTACACTTAAACCCGTTTGACCATGTTCTAAAAGAAATTTGTAGCGTTGATTGGTCTGCTCAGCATTACCGAATCCGGCAAATTGTCGCATCGTCCACAATCGCCCACGATACATTGTTGGATATACACCCCTAGTAAAAGGATACTTTCCAGGCTCTCCTAAATCCATTGTATAGTTAAAATTTATATCTTCTAAATCCTTTGGAGTATATAAACGCTTTATTTCAATATCAGATAGATTCCTAAAAACTTCCTTTCTTTCTCCTTTTGTTGGTCTTAGGGTTTTCCTTTCATCAATCTCAGTCATACTATTTTTCCCAATTAATTAGATATTAAACAATTTATTAGAAATAACTAAATTAAGTAATAATTCTTAATCTTTAATATTTTCGACATTATTTAACTTTATATGATTAATAATTATTCAAATAAAATAAGGGATATTGATTCTATTTGAATTATATTATTTTTTCAAATTCATTAAAAACTGATTTTTTTTAAGAATCTTATAAATTTTTGAACCAAATTTTTGTTTTTTAGGACTAATTTTAATATTTATAGCTTATCTCCTTATACCATAAAAGAATTCAGACTACTCTATAAGCTTCTTTAATAGCAGAACATCCACCGCATCTCACGCAACCTGCTTTATGTTCAAACGGATTTACTCCATAGCTTTTCATTAATATTGCCGCTTTTTTATATATCTCCATTAATGTAATAGGATTAGTATAAGATAAATCATCTCTACCTGGAATAGATCTCACAGGTGTAATAAATGGTATTACACCTAACGAAATGACTTTTTCTAAATCTGATGATAGTTTAGAAGAAGATTCTCCAAATCCTGTCAATATAAAAGTCTCAACTTGGTTTTTACCGAAGATCTCAAGTGCATACTCCCAATTTTTTTTAAATATATTGTATGTCATATGAGATTTACCAGGAGTGATTTCTTTTCTGATATTTTCATCAAGTACTTCAATATGGATACCTATTGTGTCTGCTCCAGCATTCTTTAACTCATTTAAATATGTTAAGTTTTCCAGTGGTTCAATTTGCACATGTAATGGAAGTGATGGAAACTTTTTCTTTATCCCCTTTAATATTTCGATATAACGCTTCGCGCCTTTATCATCCTTCTCATCAGTACCACTCGTTAATGTCATATGATTACACCTCCCTTCATTTTGTGCGACTTCAATCACTTCACACATCTGTTCAGCAGTTTTTTCTTCTATAGTAGAATTGCTCTGTAAACTTAATTCTATACCACAAAATTTACACGCTTCTCCGCATGCCCAATATACACATTTTTGATAAATTGTACTGGCAAGACAATCTATTCCATGTACTAAGGCAATCTTTTTCAATGGGGTTCCATCAGAAGTCTTAAACTCTGGATTGTAAAATTTCGGATTAGGGACTAATTTTAGTTTATCAAACTCTTTATTCTGTTCAGTATTATAAACATTAAACAATCCATTTTCATATGCTTTCAAAAATAAGTTAGTCTTCTTATTATTATCCCAAAGTGCTGCATTAACTAGTGTCTCATTTTCGAATAAAAAATATC
>JBHLJZ010000163.1:0-6308 GCA_048887165.1 Candidatus Hodarchaeota archaeon
ACTGCAGTATATACTTGAAGCTCAAAAGATAAGTCTAATTTCTTATCATTATCAGTAAGTTCACCATAGTCTTTATGTTGACTTGGAACCCTTCCAGCAATTGCCGCTCCACTTGTATGATCAGCTCCCATCGGGGATGTTGCATATGTAACGCCCATTGCTTTAAAAACTCTACAATCGTAAGCAGAAATTCCTTGTCCTTTTACTTGAGGGACTCTTTTTGCCTTAAGCGCTTCACCAATAACTTTAACACCATTCCCATATAATTTACCAATTGTGGTGTTATTCCTTATCTCTTCATTTAATATTCTTATAACTTTCTGAGCATCTCCCCAATCTATTTCACCACAATCCATAGCTACCCCTACTGTACCCCCATATTCAATTGTATCTACACCAACATCATCACAATAATGATCTATATATGCAAGACTATCAAGATCATCAATCATAAGATTTGTACCATTAAGAGCCATTGTTTCATATTCTAAGCTCGAAGTAACATGATTCCCATCTTCATCAACTATATAATTTGAACATCTTATTACGCAAGTTGGACAACAAGCTAATCTTTTTTTACCCCATCGTGCAATTACAAGTTCATGAAGAGTCTCGCCTGAAATTTTTTCAATTTTATCAAAAGAACCCATTTGAAAATTTTTAGTTGGTATTCCTCCATAGGTGCTCATTGCTTTCATCATTAACGGAGTTCCAAAAATAGAAAAAGTTTCTTTTGTTTCAGCTAACATTTTAGCGAATGGACTAGTAACCTCTTTAAATTTTCCTAGATCATGAACTTTCACTTTAGATTCTTTCGTTGGAGTTATAAGGATCGCTTTTACTCCTTTAGAGCCCATTACTGCGCCTAAACCGCCTCTAGCGGCATGTCTACTAGGAAAACCTTCTAAATCATTTGCTGCAACAGTAGCAGATTTCATTAAGTATTCTCCAGCTGGACCAATTGAATAAATACCAACCCTTTCACCATATTTTTCTTTTAATTTTTCATGTAAACTATAATTACCTAATCCTTTGTATTTATCACCTGAGAGTATTTGAATTCCATCTTCATTAACAATTATAATCTTAAGATCGGAAGATTTGCCTTCTAATATTAAAGCTCTTATACCAAGTCTAGCTAGCATCATTGCAGGTCTTCCTCCTACGTTTGCCTCTTTTATACCATTTGTTAGCGGACTTTTACTACCTACAGAAGTTCGTGCAGAATTTGGGAAGGAACTTCCTGCTAAAACACCATTAGCTAAAATTAATTTATTTTCTCTATCTAAAGGATTACAATATGGGGGAACTTCATCATTAACAATTTGAGATGATAGACCTCTTGCTCCTAATAGAAAATATTTAGAATCGCGTTTGATCTCTTCAATATTTACTAAATCTGAAGTTAAATTAATACGAACTATCTTCATAATTAGAATAAAATATGGAATTTTTTATAGTTACTTCTAATTCTTACATTTATGAAAAAAATAAATTTAGAATTTATTAAAATGTACAAATTCTTCTAATGGTTTTCGATCTTTAACTTCTCCTTTCTGTTTTAAAGGATATCCTAAAGGGGTAATCCCTAAAACTCGATATTTTTTAGGAATCGTCAGTATTTCTTTGATTTTATTCTCATTAAATAATCCTATCCAACACGTACCTAATCCTTCTTCTGTAGCTGCTAATATTAGATGTTCAAAACAAATTCCAAAATCTACTGGATAATATTTTTCACCACGATTAGCTCCAGAACCCGATTCCGCAATTACTCCTACTATAAATATAGGGCTGTCAGCAAATTTTTGTTTTTGGTCAATTGCTTCCCATACTTCTTTTACTATTTCTTTATCCTTTACCACGATATAATGCATTCCTTGCATATTTGCCCATGTAGGAGCTAATCGTGCAGCTTCTAAAATCCTATTAACTTTTTCATCTTCAGGCATGTTAGGTTTAAAAAAGCGATAACTTCTCCTTTTTCTTACAACATCATAAAAGTCCATATTAACCTATCTCTATATCTTTTTTCATTTTAATTTTCATAATGTAATTAATCATTTTTTTAATACTTTTAATAATAAGTTGAACAAATTATCAAAAAAATGGGAACCCAATGGGATATTATATCAAAATTTTTAAATTTTGAGACAAAGATTTATAAATGCGACTAGGATAATATGATATTATTAAAAGAGTAATAAGGTCTAGTTTTGTATTAAAGTTTTTTCATGGTAAAAAGACATTATTACCATTATCATAATAATTTCCTGTGATTTAAAATGAATAATAACTATCGCGATCTACTGTTACGAAATAAAAATGTTGAAGATAGTTTGCCCCAAAATGAATGCTGTGAAAATCCATCTGTTGAAGAACGTGATGGTAATAAAGTTTGTCTAAACTGCGGGATGATTTTCGAAAGAACCTATGTAGGTAATGAAAGGAGAGCATATACAGTTGAAGAAATCCAGAGTAGAAGGAGAACTGAGCCAAGATGGCGAGATTTTGGACCTAGAACCATGCTCCCTACGACCAAAACCGATTCTAAGGGTAAATCAATAGGTCCTAAAGAACAAGCTTTATTTTCAAGATTATCTAAAATTCAAAATTCACTTATTTCAAGTATTGAGAGAAATTTCTGGGAGGCTAAACCTAAATTAAAGATGCTTACCTCTAAATTAAACATCCCAGAGTATATTTCTGAAACCGCTTGGAAAGTTTATAGTATAGTTGCGAAAAAGAAGTTAACTATGGGAAGGTCTATTAATGGTTTCATTGCAGGATCGTTATATGCTGCGATTAGAGTCCATGACTTTCCACGTTTATTGGATGAGGTATGTGAAGCTTCATTAACTCCAAGACGAACTGTACATAAAAGTTTAGCTATGATTATTAGAGAAGTCTTACCAGAATTAGGTTTACGTTATCAACCTATTACTGCTGAAAGTTTAGTTTTTCGATTTGGTAATGAACTTAACCTACCGATGAATATCCAAAAATGTGCTATTGATATGCTTAGAAAAGCTTCAGAAAACGGTTTAAAGCGCACTGGAAAAGATCCCAAAGGATTAGCAGCTGCATGTATATATATTGCAGCAAAGGACGGTTCAATAAGAAAAACACAATCACTTGTTGCTGATGTGGCTAAAATTACTGAAGTAACTTTAAGAAGCAGGGCAAAACAAATAAAAAGTAAGTTATTTTAAAGATATTATTTTTTAATTTCTTTTTATATTATTTTTATATTTCGTGCTTTTATGGTTCAATTTGATTTTCTTTTTCAAGTATTAAAATCCATTTTAACCCAACTCCACCAAAAATTAATCCAGAAATTAGATAAGAAAAACCAACAGCATAAAGGAAGATCCACATAGCCCCACCTCCGAAGGACGTAATAAGAGGATTATAAAGTGCTTGTTGAAATTCAATAGAGCTTCCTAAGTTTAATTTGGTATTAGCTAATAATATCATATAGCTTATCTTAATAAATGAACCCAATAAAAGAAATAATCCAATAACTAAAATAAATTTGGAAAGAGTATTAATATCATGTCTGTCTTTTCTTGCACTTCTAAATAAGATAAATCCAAAAGCGACAAATACACAAGGAATAATAATGAGAAAAACCCATAAGAAGGAACCATGAATCGGTAATAAACCAGTGTTGAAAAATATTTCTATTAATGGTAAGTTATCTCCATTGATCTCCATTTTAATTACAATACTTAATAAAATAATATCTATAAATTCTATAAAAGATACAACGATAAACCCTATACTAAACAATTTAAGATATTTCAGAATAAATTTTTGATTCATTTTTCGACCAATCTTTTTTTATAATTAATAATTATTTTGATGGCTTTTTATAAAAATTTAAATAAAATTTTAACATATTATTTTTTTTGAATAATAGCGATTGATAATAAATAAAATTAATTAAATGGGCTATTTTTGAGTAATAAAAATAAAGATAATATGGAAATTTCAACTTGTTCTCATAAAAATATAAAACAAGATGCTGGTTTTCTTGTTTGTCAAGATTGTGGTCTTATCTTCGAAGACAGTATAGCATTTGAAGAGACTTCATCGTCAGATTTTTTATCAGATTCTCAATTAGATTATGAAAGAAAAATTAGATTAGGAGATTCAAAAGCTATCCAAGATCCTATAATTAAGCAAAAGTATGAGAAGATTAAAACTTTAGATAAATGGTTTAAAGACTATCAGAGTAGTTTTACTGAACAAAAAAAAACAATTGATTTACTAAAGAGCTACGGAATAGGATTAAATATTGATAGTGTGAAATATCAAGAAATTAAAGAGAGATATCTAAAATATAATAAATATCATAGACATACGTATCAAAATATGGTTATAATATTTCTGGCAATTGTATGGATGGAAATAAAAGACACGACAAATATTCGTATTGAACAATTCATAAAAGCAGCAAGTGAATTAGGACACAAAATCAATAAGAAAATGCTGAATAATGCGATGCAAAAAGTCAAAAGAACTGAAAAAATGCTAAAAAAATACAGAACTCCTAAAGAATTAGAAAAAGAAATAAAGAACAAAATTAAAATCCTCTTTCAAAAAGATTTAAACAATATTCCTTATGAAAAGATAAAGATTCACATCCCAGATAGAAATGAATATGATAGATTAAAAATCGAAATGCTATTGTTAGCAGATAAAATATTAAACAAAATTTCCTATGAAGATATTCAAAATTTAAATTATAAAGCATTTACAGCAGGTTTAATTTATTATATAGGTCAAACACTTGATAATCGCAAGGTTTTTACTCAAAGTTTAATTGAGACTACGAGTAAATTTTCTAGCACTACTATTAGGAAAAGATACAACGTTTTAAAGGAAATTTTAGGAGATCCTCAATCCCTTGAAATTTAACTAAAGCTTATCCCTTAATTTATATCATTAATAAGTTTTGAATCTATAATTATTATTATTAGTTTAATCTATACAATTTGTTTGATAAAATGAATAAATCAGCTAATTCTAATAGTGCTTATTATAATAAGTCAATAAAAGTCTGGTTTTTATACGCATTATACGCTTTAATTGGAATTTTCGGAATTGAAATAGTAAAATATTTTGCGAGAATTAAAAATATAAAATTCTAATACCTATATAAAATAATTAATAATTTACGAATATAGATGTCTGATACGGTAAAAAATGAAACACAAATAAGAATGACATTTATCAGAAGATTTGGTGGTTTAATATTTATTAGCGCCATCATAATTCTTTTTATTATTTTAGCGATTTTCAATTTTAATTTTGGACAGTGGCTAGCTAATACTGTTATGTGGTTTTATAATGAGTTTGGTGATTTAGGAATATATATTGGGGTATTTTCAATAAGTATCTTTGGTAATTTTACGATAATTTTCCCAGTACCTTACACTATAGCTTTAATTGTAATTTCCGCGGTAATTCCTGGAGTTAATCCTATAATGCTTGGTATTGTCGGTGGATTAGGTGCAAGCATAGGCGAAACCACTGCCTGGTTAATAGGAAGAGGATCTAAAGGAGTAATAGGAGATTCCGAAAGCACTAAACGCATGAAAAATTATGTAGAAAAGGGATGGGCACCCCTATTGATATTTATTTTTGCTGCTACTCCTCTTCCCGATGATGCATTCTTAATAGTTCTTGGACTTGCTCAATATAGTATTATAAAAGCACTTATGTACTGTTTTCTTGGAAAATTCACTCTTTGTTTCTTATGTAGTGCACTTCCCATCTGGTTTGCCGATACTTTTATAGGCACCTTTCTTTTTGGACTTTTCGGTATTGATCTTGAAGCTGCAAGAACAGGAATAATCCCTCCTAGTACAACACTTGATCTTATACAAAGCTCTTTAATATGGGCTGCGACTATTATAATTTTATTCTTATTAGTTTATTTTGATTGGAGTAAATTGTTTAATAAATTAAAAAAAAAAAAAGAACATGAGTTAAAATAACTATTTTGATTATATCAAAACAGCAATTTTCACCTTAATATTTAATTTTTTATATGAAAAAGAAATAAAATAAAAATAAGTATTCTTATAGACTATTTATTATATTTATTTCATTTAAAGAAAAATATAAGAACATTTAGCATAAAAAGTCGCGGGAGAATCTTTTATGGTTAAGACCTATTATAATTTAGAGTTAGATCAGGTATATAAAGAATTTCAAACAAATTCTTCCTCCGGTTTATCGAGAGATGAAGCAAATAAACGTTTA
Organism: Candidatus Hodarchaeota archaeon; assembly: GCA_048887165.1. Classification (GTDB taxonomy): domain Archaea; phylum Asgardarchaeota; class Lokiarchaeia; order Sigyniarchaeales; family SOKP01; genus SOKP01. The sequence continues at coordinate 6,274 of JBHLJZ010000163.1, forward strand.
GAAATCTATGGTTATAATGAAATCCCTAAAGCTTC
>JBHLJZ010000164.1:0-6137 GCA_048887165.1 Candidatus Hodarchaeota archaeon
GTAATTTCACCTCCTTCCAGAACACGAACCACTCTCTTTCTACCTGGTGCTGTTACCCATATTCCTCCCTCATTATCTAAAGCTATTCCATCTGGAGGAATTGACTTAAATTTTGCCCATACCCGTCGATTTGAGAGTGAACCATCTTTTTCTATATCAAATGCGGTAAGCTTTGTAGCAAAAGTTTCACTAACAATTAGAGTTTTACCATCAGGTGTTATAACTGTACCATTGGGAAATGCTATATTATCTGCAACCACTCTTGAATTACCATTTGGTTCTACAAGAATTATTTCAGCTGGAACAAATTCAGGTTTTTCTGCACTAAAATAGTCAAAACCAAAATTGCCTACATATGCTCGACCGATTGTATCTACAACCATATCATTCAAGTAGAATGTCGCAAGTTTACTTAAATCAGCATGGACTTTCACTCCATCAGGATCAAGTCTTAATAAACGCTGATCTTCCATTGAAACAACAAGCAATCGATTATCTGGAAGCCATCCTAATCCTGAAACTCGATTTGGACGTTCAAGAATAGTTTCAACATTTCCATCAAGGTTAACTGTCATAACTTTATGAACCGCCATGTCAGAAAACCAGATTTTATTATCATGCCATCGGATACCTTCAGGAAATTTCAATCCTTCTAGAAGTATTTCTGTTCTTAAAGTTATTCTTTTACTCATAATGTGAAGATCAATAATAGTGTATTTAAAAATTTATGAAAAATTGAATCAAAAGATTCAATACTATTTTTTCCAAAAGTTAATTATCTTTCAAAAATTAATATCTAATTAATAATTGTACTAAATTTTTGAAAAAATTATGAATGAAACTGAAAAAATCAATGAAGAAGAAGAGGAACCTTCAGAAAGAAAGGAAAAAAAATCTAGACGCTCGAGACCAGCAAGAAAATCTCAAGGGCAAATGATCCAAGAAGCATTAGGTATGAATCCCAATGACATTAAAGATGTAGAGGAAAAATTGTTTATTGCACGATTTCTAGACTATTTTTCAGAAGAAACTTTGGATTTTATCTATAAGGATCGTAACATGGAGCAATATCTAAGTAAAATTATAGAAACTGTTAAGAAATTAGAGATGGGAGGCGAAGAAGATAAGCTCTTAAAAATTAATTTTGAAGAGAAACAAATTCTTGAGACTATACACAAAATTAAAAGCAATACTGAAGAATTAGCTTTAAGTAAAGGAATAAAAATGGCAGCGGACAAAAAATTACGTAGACTTACATTATATATTACCGTACCTATGTTTGTAGGTGTTTTTGCCTTAGCTTTGATTCCAAACTTGAATATTTATTTCTTACTTCCTCTTTTATGTGTATTTTGTATGCTTCCTCAATTTCTTCGAAGCTCTGTCTTGAGAAAGTGGTTCCGATTCAAAGAAGAGAATAAAAGTGAAGTTTTTTCCAGAAATAGAGAAGATATTATGGTTTTAAAAAGCTTTGCCGGAGAAACTTTAAATAATATTAGAACTAAACTTTTAGAATTAAAAGTACCTCTTCAACTAATAAAATTCACGCTTCACAGTAGGGATTATGAAAACTTAACGTTAATAAATCAAAGAAGTATGAGGGGTGTTAACCAATATTATTATAATTTCGAATATCCTGAGGGAGTGGCACCATTTCCAATCCCAGAGAAACTTCAACAATATGAATCGCAGATGTTGCCTAAAACAATAGAAAAAGAGAAAGCTGAAAAAAATTTCATAGTACTTACAGAAATGAAAGGAAAAAATGGAATCATAGAAAGTTTTATACCAACTTTAAAAGACTTCCTTGCTGAGAAAATTAATCAGATGTTAAACGATTCAGATTTTTCACCAGCAGAAGAAGATTTTCGAAAAATAATTCCAAATTATCCTAAAGAACAAGCAATTTATTGTGTTTGTGGAGAGATTGCAGAAATTATTAATGTTCAAATTTGTAATTGGAAAAATAGATTTAAATATTATTTATTTGAAGGAATGAAATGTGACTGTGGCGATAAGATTTATGCTCTTTCTCCATTAGATGAAAATTCTGATATTCCTGAAGAATTAAAAGAAATTTTTCTGAGTTAATTTTTCATTTCTTTTTTATTTTTGAATAATAATCATATAGAAGTTTAAAACCTCTAACTGCACGTTCTATTTCGTTTTCAAAAACGGGGATTTTTAATTCTGAGGCTGTTTTAATTACTCTTTTTGCGCCCTCATGCTCAGCTTGGATGAGAATTGCAATAATTGGCTTATTTGGGTATTTTTTTATTAGTGATGAATAAATTGAAAAATCAAATTCTATTTCAGTGAAGAATTCAAGAGCAAGAATTAGTCCATCAACAGCATTATCTTTCAATAATGCTTCAGAAGCAGTATTATATATCCCACAAATTTTAATACCTACAAATTTTTCTGGAGGCCAATAATCTACAGGATTTCCAAAAGCGCATGTAGAACCACCAACTTTGTCCATAATTATATCTCTTGCCTCTTTATTCGGTTTTGCTAATGATAAGTGTTGATTTCGCATTTCTTTTACAACAAGATGGATGGCTCCACTACTGGGGCCTATTAGTCCTAAGTTTACACCCATAGGAGGTGGGCACCATAAAAATATTTTTGCAATTTCAAATAGTTCAATGTAGTTTGATACGGGTATTCCTCCCGCTTTTTTTAATTCATTTTCTTGTTTGTCTTCTTTTCCGACATAGAAATAGAGAACCGGTTTATATAGGCTAACATTACTTACAGCTTCAATTAATTCATTAGAAATATCTCTAAGGAACAAAGAAATCACTTTAGTAGTATTATCTTCCAAAAAATAATCTAGTATATCCGCCTCATTTATGTGAAAACCCTTACCCAAATGGATTACTTTTGAGATTGGTAACCGTTGTGAAGGAGTCCACCATCCTAAAGCTCCTGCTAACCCTCCTGATTGGGCAATAAAACTTATTCCTTCAGAAATATCCCTATTTTCTCGCATTATATGCTGTCTAACAGGAATAATGGAAGTGGTAAAGTTATCAATAAAATTAATAATCCCGAGCATAGATGGTCCTAAATAGGTTATATCATACTTTTCGCAAATTTGATGTAATTGTATTGTAATATTATTTATCTTCGCGCCTGGCTTCAACTCGGTTTGAATAGCAACATATTTTACTCCAAGTTTGCCTAAATTCTCAACTATTTCTAAAATATTTTTTCCCAATACTATAACAGCAAGTTCGGGGATTTCTGGTAATTCTTCAAATGAATGAAAAGATTTAACACCTAAAATATCATTAGCATTTGGATTTAAGATATATAATTTGCCCTGATAAAAAATTTCTAAAAGGTTTTTCAAAACGGTAAAACTAAATGATAATGCCTGTCTTGACGCTCCAATAATGAGCACACTTTTAGGATTGAAAAAGGGTTTCAGATCTTTCAAGAGGTTTCCAATAATAATTCATATTTTCGAATCTATTAATTATAACATAAAAGAGTCTATTAAAAGTTTAATGTTAAGTTTTATAAAGATTAACTTATATTTTTAAATGAGTACGCATCTAATACGAATTCTACTGATCTTTTTCCATCCAAAAAATCGGGGTTTCCTTGCTTTTTTTCCAAAACACAATTAATAAAATGATCAATTAGTAGATACTGGAAATTATTATCAGAAACTTTACGGGATAAAATCTTTTTTATATATACATTTTTCTTTAATATTTTAGGGCTGAAAATAAATGGTGTTTTTGAATGCAAATTAAGATGAAAATATCCTTTTGTTCCATAAATTTCAATTAATTCGAGTGGTTCATTGCACCAAGAGACACTAATAATACCAAGAGAACCATTTTGAAATCTAAACAATACGTTACAATTATCTTCATTCTTCATATTTATACAGGAAGTATTAAAATTTGCACCATCTATTTTTGTAAATTCTCCAACTAAATAACGTAAAATGTCAATGCAATGGACTCCTAAATCCAGAAGAACTCCACCTCCTGCTTTCTCTGAATCAAAGAACCATCTTTCTTCAGACATTGCTTCCCATGATTTATATGGACCATAATGGCTAAAATAATATCTAACAAGGATTATATTCCCAAGAATCTCATTATTAATTATCTCTTTTATCATGGGTATAAAAGGTATATATCTTTTTTGGAATGATGTAAAATAAATAAGATTTTTACCCTCTAATTTTTTCTCCACCGATTTCAACTCATCTTTAGAAATACATATTGGTTTTTCACAGAGAATGTTAATATTATTTTCGATAGCTTCAATCGTCATTGGGTAATGTAAATAATTAGGAGTACAAATGCTTACAATGTCTAAATTCTCTTTTCTTAACATTTTCTTCCATTCATCACCAACATAAATACTAGGGATCTCATATTTTTCACTGGCAAGTTTAGCATGTTCATAAGTTCTTGAAGAAACAGCAACTAATTGACAATTATTATTCTTGCTATATCCATCTAAGTGGATAAATCCAAATCCACCTGCTCCGATTAAACCTACTCTTAATTTTTCCATATTTAAATTTGAATTGTTGGAAGTATTTAGATATTTCTATATTTAAATAAGATTTTAAAATGAACTGATTTTAAGTGTGATAATTTTTAAAGAAGAACTATATTGACCCCATAGTTATTAGAGATTGATTCTTATTTAACTCACTTAATAATAAGTTTATCAAATTATCAATACTAGCTATTTCAAGTTTTATTAATCTTTCTTTTAGAGAATTTTTTATGATTATGTTCAAATTTTTATAATTTAAATGTGCAAATGAAGTAAATGGCCCCAATTCATCTTTTATTGCTAATTTGACTAAACCCCTCGCTATGGGTTGACTTACATTAATATTTTCTGCTAAGATATCCCCTAAATAATTAATTATGTCCATTACCAACTGATCCTGATAATTGAGATCTTATTTTTTCCATTAATTCTTTTTCTGACAGAATTTCTTCTTGCGAAGGTTCAAAATTTCTATTATAAAACTCCTTGATTCTATTAGGCATAAACCACCCTATTAAATTACCAATACTAAAGAGGGTAACAGTAATTACTGAAAAATATATTAAAAAAGTAAAGATGAATATATTATTGATTAATATTAAGAATGACATTATTCCATCTATAGTGAAAATTAATGAACTGAGACTAATTACTAAATATCTTTTTTTTAACCAAGGTTCGACGTATTTTCTTCTGATTAAATTGTAATTATATAATGAAGCATAAGTAAACCAGAGACTCGGGATTATAACTTGTAAATTTATGGAAATAATGAATATAAAATAGAAATATGCTTCTATAGGATCTACTGGAATTAACTGTAATGATTGAAATTGAAATTCTATTCTTAATATGAAATCTAGAACCTTTAATATAATAAACGAAGAGATAACATAAGGAAATAGGCTTTTAGTTTCATTATAAAACGTTTGTTTTACAAAGATTGTTAGAAATATGAAAGAGAGATTCACTGTTAAAATGTATAAAATATTTGGAATATAAGATGAAAGAATCGTTTGTAAGGGATATAATATGAAAAAGATGAATAATCCAATTAAATTATATAATTTTGTTTTTATCATTCGATAAAATAAATAAAGACTTGTAAATAAAAGGATAAAAAACGAGATATACATAAGCGATAATAAGAATGGAGTTATCATTCTGAATTACCATTTATTTTTAATATTTAATAATGTTCAAGTGCTTTCTTGTTAAGTCAAAACTAATTCGTACAAAGGAATTTCTTGGCGCTTTTTAGAATCATAAAGAGGTAATCCTGATTTCTTTAGAAATGCAGGTGTTTTATACTTTAAGACTACTGTTTGACAAGAGCAAGGAATTTTCATACTAGCAATCCTTAACCGATCTCTTACTAATGCCAAATTCTTAAGATGAGTCCCAACTTCACATACTACCCCACCAGCTCGAACTCGTGCACACACTCCTGTGGAACGCCCAAAACTATTTCTCATGCCCGATTGTACGCGATCCGCACCAGCGAAAGCTAACATTCTATTTTCTCGATATTTTTGAAATGGTTTTGATCTCATACGTAATCGATAATTAGTTCTCCCTAATTTCTTTTGTAGGGCTCCATTTAT
>JBHLJZ010000165.1:0-5961 GCA_048887165.1 Candidatus Hodarchaeota archaeon
AAGTTTCTTTTCCAAATATGGGCAATTCGTGGCCGGCGTTCAAGACTTTCTTCGAGTGTATGGGTGCCGAGGTGATTCTGCCAGATCCCACGAATCTTAACGATGTGAAGATTAGCGTGAAACATAGCCCTGAGTTTGTCTGTTTTCCCTTCAAAACTTGATTATGCGAGACATGAAAGTTGTTGTTCTCCCTTTCCTAGAAATTACAATGGATGAACACAGCGGAGAAGCAGGTATGATGATACGAATTGAGTTATTTATGGAAATGGTTCGTAGAAAGAAAAAGAAACTAGGAATAGGACCAAGAGATAAGTGAAAAATTATTTCTACTCAAGGATAATAAGTATCTATTTTTATTATTTAGATTTTACATATTTGTATGTTTACGTGAATACATTTAAAGGTTTCAGACTAATAATTCTTAACAATATCATTAAGAAGAGACGTTAAATAACTTCAAGAAAATTGGGAACTCGAAGATTTTATTATTTTAGTAAAAATTTCCATTATTTTTAATAAAAATAAACATACTTTTGAGATTCGGTTCTTAATGGGTAATTTTTTATATAAGACTGTGTTATTTAATCAAATAATCGATTAAGTAAAATATAAATAATAGATAAGATCTGTCAATACATAAAGCTTGCAAAGGAGATTCATTCTAGATGCTGATTTCATTTCCCAACATGGGACCTAACTGGGTTGCCTTTAAAACCTTATTTACTGCATTGGATTTAGACGTGGTACTTCCGGATCCTACTAATCGGGAAGCGGTCAAGATTGGTGTGAAGCATAGTCCTGAATTTGTTTGTTTCCCCTTTAAAGCAACAATCGGAGATTTTGTAAGTTCAATTAATAAAGGCGCCGATACCTTAGTTATGGCTATAGATTGTGGGCCTTGCCGATTTGGTTTTTATGCAAGCGTCCAAGAACGTATTTTAAGGGATATGGGTTATAAACATATCAGAATTATTCCATTAGATCAAGCAGATTTATTAGAATTTCATTGGGTTAAAACGCTTCAAGATCTTAGCGGTAGAAGAGACTTATTTATTTATTCTAAATTTGTAAAAGCTGTAATATTTTTCTTAAAAAAAGCAAAGTTGTTAAATGATATCCAAACTGCAGAAGGCATCTTCCGTGGGTATGAACGAAATAAGGGCGATACAACTGAAGTTGTAAAAGATTTATTAATTAAGCTTGATCAATCAAACACACTTAACCAATTAAGAAATTTTAAGAATGTAATAAGAGAAGATTTCAATGGTATTGACGTAGATAATACCCTTACGCCGCTAAAAGTAGGAGTATCAGGAGAAATTCATATTAGTTTAGAACCTTATGTGAATTTGGATATTAGACGAAAACTTGGTGAAATGGGGGCAGAGATCCATCAAAGTTTAAGCCTCTATGATTGGGTTGTCCATAAATTTCATTTAAATTATCATCGAAAATGGCTTGAACATCTATCGCAACCTTATGTACCAATGGATATTGGAGGAGAATGCCAATGGGTTATTGGAGAGTATATAGATAAAGCAAAGGCAGGATTTGATGGATTTGTTCACCAATACCCATTTACTTGCATGCCCGAAGTTACCGCGAGAACAATTATCACTAATAAATTAAAGAAAATATATGATTTACCTATAATTTATTTCTCTTTTGATGAACAATCTGGAATAGAGGGTTTTCGCACAAGACTTGAAGCTTTTGTAGATCTTATGCATACAAGACGTGAACAGGAAATAAAAAATACCCCTGAATTTCTCGCAAATGGGAAAAAGAAAATTTATCCTCACTATGGGGATCAATTTTATAATGAATGCGTTCAATTAATTCAAACGCAGTAAAGGTGAATATGCTTGGTAGAAGTTTCAGATAAAGTAAAAGTAGAAGCAGAGAAAAAGGATGCATTTCTTGGCATCGACATCGGAAGTGTTAGCTGTAAATTCGTATTGATGGATATTGGAGGAAACGTACTTACAAGCGTTTTCTTACGAAATAGGGGTTCTCCTATAGATTCAGCTAAAGCTGGAATGTCCCAGCTAAGAACTAAGATACACGATGATGAAACATTACAGGAGTATGCTATACGTTGTTGTGGAACCACAGGTTCTGCACGATATTTAACCAAGGCTATTGTTGGTGGTGATCTTGCTAAAACTGAGATTATAGCCCATGCCGTTGCTACACAATCTATGTATCCAGATGTTAGGACAATTTTAGAAATTGGAGGACAAGATTCAAAAATCATCATTTTACGAGACGGTATTATCGTGGATTTTGCGATGAATTCCGTTTGTGCAGCTGGAACAGGCTCATTTCTAGATCATCAAGCTGCTAGACTTGGGATTCCTATAGAAGATTTTGGCGATTATGCAGTTCGATCAAAGAATCCAGTAAGTATTGCTGGTAGGTGTACTGTATTTGCGGAATCAGATATGATCCATAAGCAAAATGCGGGATACTCGAAGGAAGACATTATAGCAGGATTGTGCGATTCATTAGTTAGAAATTATATGAACAATGTAGGTAAAGGTAAAGAATTAGAAGAACCTATCGTTTTCCAAGGAGGAGTGTCATATAATAAAGGGATTATCCAAGCATTTGAGAGGCATCTAGATTGTAAAGTAATTGTACCGAAATATAACGTTCTGATGGGTGCATTGGGTATGGCTATTCTTGTTAGAGATTATTATAGAGAACATGAACATGAAACAGTCTTTCGTGGCCTTGAAGTATCTGACATTGAATTCACCACCTCAGCATTTCATTGTGGTGATTGTCCAAATAACTGTGAAATTGTTCAGGTTAAAATGCCTGAAGAAGGTAATAAAATTATCGCTCGTTGGGGCAGTAGATGCGGTAAATGGGATCAATTAACGTGAAAGAGGTGTATTAAAAAAAATGGCAGAATTTTTTAAACAATTAAAGGGGATTGGAGAGGAATTTCTCGAAACCATACAACATAAAGCTAAATTATCAACTATATTTGATTTTTTATTAGAAAAAGTTATTCCATCATTTGTCTCTGAGAAAGAGTTAAAAGAATATTATGAGAGACGTATGGAAGAAGTAAATGATTTTATAGATAAATTATAAAAATTTAAAAGAAAAGTGAAAAATATGGCTGAAACAAGTCAAGAACCAGAACCAGAAACAAAGGGAAAAGAAAAGCTCTTTGGTAAAGATACCATCCAAGAAATTCTTTATGGGGCTGTTAAAGGTCTAAGTGGAATAGGTTTGCAATTATTCACTGACCTTAAAATAGAGGGAAAAGAAAACATTCCACTAAGAGGGAAGGCAATTTTAACTACCATTAGTGATAATGCCTTAAGAGACATGGCAATAATAAGCCAGGTTTCTGGGCGTAGGATACATTTTATGGTACATCATAAACTAATGAAGCATCAGATCTATGGTCCCGTTCTTAAAAATCTTGGAATGTTTAGAAGTACTATCGATAAGGACGATACTGAACCAATTGATATGGTTTTTCGCTATCTTAACGAAGTTGGAGATCTAGTTGCTATGACTCCTGAATCAAAGTTAGATCCTGAAACTCAAGTGAAAGCTATGGCGGGAATCATCAAGTTTGCTGTTGCTGGTGATTCCCCAATAATTCCATTAGCAATTTATACCGAAAAAGTCAAGATCTTAAATATGATTGATGGGGATGGGATTAGAGTAAAAATTGGAACTCCATTGAAGGTCGAGAAAAACTTGAATCGTGATAAATTTAGACCTCAAAGATACGAACTCGCTGAAGACATTTTGAAAATCATCGATTCCCTAAAAGTAAGACCGGATATTGAATAAAAAATATAAGGAGGTTATGTATATGGAAAATAACCAACATTATGAAGGAATTCATAATAGTTTAGAAGAATTAAACACAGAATTAGAAAAGAAAAAGGAAGAGCTTATTGAAGAAATAAATTCTTCTGAAAGTCCAGAATCACCATCGAAATCGGAGAAGGATTTAGGCGAAGTTATAGGAGATTTATTCTATAATTCGATAAAAACGTTTTTCGATATGGGCTCTGAACTTGCTGAAAATTTAAATGATTTTTTTACAAAGAAAAAAGACCGCAAATAAAACTTTATCATATTTTCTATTCTAATTCGTATCAAATTTTTATTATTCGAATTAGAGGTTTAAATTTTTCTCAATCAATTTTCATTGTTCCAATTTATATATATCTTCCATTCAAATTTCTGACCTTTATATCCACCATCAGCTGTGCCAACTAGCTCAAATCCGCAATATTCATGCCAGAAAATAGATGCTTTATTTGCTAATGGCTTTTCTACAATAAAAGCAACGAAAGGTGATTTTATGTCGTAGAGAGCTTTTGAAATAATAGCATATCCAACTCCTTTACGTTTAAAATCTGGAATAATACTAATTTGGTCTAAATAAGCAAATTTTTTATCTTTATGAGTAAGTAAAGAAATAATATCTTTATCATCAATATAAAGATTATTTAGAGTACTTCGAAAGTCTCTAACATTATATTCATTCTTATGAATACTGGCAAAACCAATAACATTTCCACTCTTACTTTTTGCCACATATATATCGCAGTTATCTTCATTAATGAGTTTTCTATAATAATCAATATCTACTTCTTTTCTTAAAAAGCCATTTTCTTCTAGGAGTTTGATTTCTTCTTTAGGGATGGAATTGAAATCACTTATCTCAATTAAATTTGCTTTAAGAGCTTTATATATTCCCTCTGCATCTTCTATTTTAGCAAGTTCAACGATTAATTCTCTATTTATTGTATCTCTTTTGCGACCAACCAATAAGGACACACCTAATTTTACCTTAAATGTCAAAAATTATTTTTACAATTCGATTATACTCTTTATAAAAACATTATTTTTATATATGTTTTTATAATAATAGAAATTTAAGTCTATAAAACGTTAAATGAGGATATTTCAAAGATTATATTGAAATATTAGAATAAAAAAAAGTGAAGGGAAAAAGCATGATGAAAACAGTTGAAGAAGAATATAGTTTTAAAGTCACCCTTGTGTTCTGGAAATTTTATGAGTTAGGGTTATATTTTGAATTGCCAGATGTACGAAAATTTCTGGAAACTGAAGGTTCTTTGAAATTGTATACAGATTATCATTGTCAATTGAAGGATCCTAAAACAGGTGAAAAATGTCATCAACCATTAAAGTGGATCTCTAGTCAATCTCATAATTTTGCTCCCGTATGTTTCAAAATCGGGAAATCAGAACGATTTTCCTGTGCAAATAATCCATATATCGTCGGGAAAATTAGATTAGAAGGGCATATCCATTATGGGTCAGTACTTGTAATACATTGTGAATTAAGGTTTGATAATTATCATAAAGTTGAAGAATTTATCGAAATTTCTCAACCTGAAAATATGATTCTTGAAAGTACTGGAAGACCAATTACTGAAAAATTTATAGAAATAAGAGATAACGTAATTTCGTTATTAAAAAAAGCAGGTTATCCAGGTAAAGCAAAATTAGAATCCGCTTTAGAACCATGGCATCATACATGGATAATCTGGGATGCGAGACCTGACTTTAAAAGAGAGGATTATCGTTTTATGGGAAACGAAATTGGAAAGAACGCCAAATATTCGATCGGTTTAACTTTACGTACAGATAAATATCATGAATTAGATCCCATGGCATACCGAGATCAAATTAATCTTAAAAACCTAAGCCCTTATAAAGATGAATTTGTTATGATAACCCATGCGGGTAATGTTGTTATCCCAGGACCTGGATTATTAGATCCCAATTCAATGAAGAATTTATTTATCGATACATTATTTGGTCCAGAAGTAGGAAATGTCCAGAGATTTCTGATCCTTATGCATATGGAAAACATCCTAATAGTTGCTGAAAAATTCGATAAAGTAATTTCTGAATCTCGAGCAATGGCAGAAAATTTAACTCTAAGGT
>JBHLJZ010000166.1:0-5813 GCA_048887165.1 Candidatus Hodarchaeota archaeon
TATTTAAATAATTTAGTGTAAAGAATGAATTATTATTACTTTGAGATATAATAATATTCATTTATTCTTTTTTGATATTGATCTTTATTACTTCCAAATTTATTTACTCGAGGTCTTTTAGTAATTGAATCTCGTCTAAAAGTAATACCCATTATTTTTAAAAATGTATTAAATCCATCTCGTAGATTTTGAGGTGCTAACGCTTTTCCGTTCAATCCAGGAGTACCTTCAAAAACTAGAATTGAGTCTGCTATGAAATCCTGTGTGATAATATCATGTTCAACTACAAAACCAGCTTTTTTTAATTCTTCAATTGACTTTCTTAATAATTGAGCTACTTGTAATCTCATTTCTACATCAAGAAAAGCTGAAGGTTCATCCAATAAATAAATATCTGCTCTAGTTGATAAACATTTACCAATGGCAACCCTTTGTAATTCTCCACCACTTAATTCGATTACTTTTCTTTCTTTAATATTATTAAGATCTAAGCTATTAATTAATCTTTTTTTATATGATTGGCTTAAATGAGTGGCTAACTTGATTTTTTTTATCAAGTCCGAAACTGATTCAAAATCGTCTATTTTTATATATTGTGGTTTAATAGAAACTTTTAATTCTTGATATTCCTCTCCTTCTATTGGCTTTTTATTAGATTGAACTTTTTGAGCTATTAAATCAATAAAAGTTGTTTTACCAATCCCGTTTGGCCCTAATATTCCAATTATTTCACCAGCGTGAATTTCACTTCCAGAAACAATTAAATTGAAGCTACCTAGATTTTTTTCCATATCATCATATGATAATATAATATCACCAGAATGAAACACTGATTCTAGAGGGGGTCTTTCATGGAATTGAATAGGTTCTTCTCTAATTCTTACATTTTCATCTTTAATATAACCATTTAAATAGATATTAATTCCTACTCTAACCCCTTGAGGATGGGAGATAATGCCATATACACTTGGAATACCATAAAATAATGAAATATAATCACTTAAATAATCTAAAATAGCTAAATCATGTTCAACAACAACAACAGTTTTATTTTTATCTGTTAATGATCGAATTAATTTTGCCATATTTATTCTTTCACTCACATCCAAATAAGAACTGGGCTCATCAATAAGATATACGTCTCCATCTTTCAAATATGCTGCTGCTATAGCGACTCTCTGCAATTCACCTCCAGATAATACAGATACTTCTCGATCTAATATTTGAGTTAAATTCAATGCTTCTGATATTGAATCTAATTGATCAGTTTCATCATTCTTTTTTAATAATTCATAAACTTTACCAGAAACATATTTAGGAATAATGGTGATATTTTGTGGTTTAAGAATAATCTTAATCTTGTTAGCATTTAAATCAAGGAAATATTGTTGAAGTTCAGAACCTTTAAAAAAATCTATTATCTCATTATTATCAGGAACATCATCTTCAAATCGACCAAGATTCATCTTTAAATCTCCTGACAGTATTTTTAGCATGGTACTTTTTCCAATTCCATTTTGACCTATTAAACCTAATACTTTTCCCTTCCTTGGTATAGCCATTCTAAAAAGGGAAAATTGATCAGGTCCATATCGATATGTTATTTGACTTTCAAGTGGATCGGGTAAATTAACAATACTGATTGCGTCAAATGGACACTTTTTGATGCAAATACCACATCCAGAACACAAATTTTCTGTGATGATTACCCTTTTGCCATCTGGGCTTAATATTATAGTTTTGTCTCCTGTCCTCACTCTTGGGCAATATTTTATGCATGGTTTTTCTCCAAATGGACTGCATTTATCCGGTTTGCATCGATCTTTATTAAGAACAGCAATCCTCATAATCTTTTCACAATAAACCAAAATGAAAAATGATAAATAATCTTTATCATTTGATAAATTAAGGATTTCGCTTCAAGAGTAGATGAAATTTGAGTACAGAATTTTCAGTTCATTGGTTAGAAGAAACAATAGAAAAGATAGTTAACAGAAACCCTAAAATTATTACCTTAGCAACGGGAAAAACACCATCAGGGCACATTCATATTGGAATATTAAGAGAAATAATAATTTGTGACGCTTTAAAAAGAATACTTGAGAATAAAGGAAAAAGTGTAAGATTTTACTTATTTTTAGATGACTTTGATGCTGCTAAAAGATTCCCTCCTTATATTGATGGAGATTTTCAATCTCGACACTTAGGGAAGCCCTTTGCTCTAGTTCCATGCCCATTTGAAGGTTGTAATTGTGAAAGCTATGCTAAGCATTTTGGTAATGAATTAATATTAACCTTTAAAGATTTTGGAATAAAAAATGAAATAATTTGGACATACGATTTATATAATACAAAGAAAATGCAAACTAAAATTAAAATTGCATTAGAAAATACAGAAAAAATTAAAAAAATACTGAAAAAATATATTTACCCTACTTTAGATGATAGTAGAAAACAACTATTCATTAAAACGCAAAAAAATTGGATGCCTGCTATGGCTTTATGCGAAAAATGTGATAAAATTCAATCAAAAAGTTCAGATGGAACTATTAAACCAAATCGTGTAACAGTTTATCTCAGAGATGATGAAAAAGTCTTATATGAATGTCCTGCCTGTGGCTATAAAGGAGAGATCTCTATTTATAGTGGACGATTAAAGTTAAATTGGCGTGTAGATTGGCCTGCCAAATGGGCAATATATCAAACTACATGTGAACCTGCTGGAAAAGATCATAGTGTTAAAGGTGGAGCTTATGACACGGGTTTAGAAATATGTCAAACTGTTTTTGATTACATTGGTCCAATTAAGCTTCCCTATGAATGGTTAAGGTTAGGAGATCAGGATATGAAAACATCGAAAGGTATTGTGTTTACTCCAAAAGATTATCTAAAAATCGCAGATCCAGAAATTTATAGAATGCTTATCCTTAGAACCAATCCTATGAAACATATATCTTTAAGACTTGAAGAGATTCCACAATACTATGATTATTATGACCGAATAGAAAATGTTTACTTTGGAGGGGATGTGGAATCTAATGAGGAAGCAGATTTTTATAAATATCTCTACCCCCTTATTCAAATAAATGAAACACCTAAAGTAAAACCAATAAGAATTCCCTATAGATTACTTATATTTTTATCGCAAATCCAAAATATTCTTAGTGTTGATAAATTATACGAAAAAGCCAAATCAATAATTAAAAATGATCATTTTGAAAAAATAATAACAAAAGAAAAATTTCAGAATCTTCTTAGACGCACATTTAATTGGGTAAAAGAAGTAGAAAATATAATTGAAAAAGAATTAAATGAGAAAATTAGGAGAGCAATATTAAATAAAATTACAATTTTTTCAATTCCTGAATCAATTAATAAAAAAATCTTAGAAAAGGTTAGTGATAGTCAATTAAAAGGGATTTTAAAGTTAAGAAAGTATCTATTAGAAAATGATAATGCATTAGAAGAAGATATCCAAAACAAAATATTTACGATCGCTAAAGAAGAAATAAAAATTCCTCCTAAAAAGATGTTTGAAGCAATTTATCAAGTGATACTAGGAAAAAAGTTTGGTCCTAGATTAGGACCTTTCTTAGTTCTCTTAGACAGGGAATGGCTTTTGGATCGATTAAACTTTGAATAATATTTATAATAAATTTCAAAAACAAGGCTCTATTTATCAAAATCCTGTTTAACTATTTTCTGTAGAATTTTTTTCTTTTCTCTTAAATATTAACCATCTTCTTTTCTTCTTTTCTTTCATCTTTTTATAGCAGTCAGGGCAATAATTATATCCCTCTTCAATCATTTCCCCACATTTTTTACAATGTTTATGCGGATAAATATATTCCTCAGTTTGTTTTGTATACCTTTCGAACTTACTCAATTTTAAACTCCATAAAATAGTATAATAAATTATTACGTTCAATCCATTATAACTTTTTCACTCCAGTAAGATCGATCTTTATTTTATAAAACTTAGCATTTCTTAAACTCTCTTCTACACCAAAAGGAAGCAAAGCTAACCTTTCTTTATCTGTAATTAAATTATTGAGTCTAGTTTTCCATTCAATTAATATATTATCTAACTTATCTGGGTTTACGAGTGCAAAAACAGAACCTCCTCCCCCTGCTCCGGTTAACTTAACAGCATATACATCAGGATGATCTTGAATTAATTTTATTAATAAATTATTAACTAAACCAATTCCATATGTAAATCCTGTATCTTTCATTACTTTATTCATGATTTCAGTGTTCTGTTTAAAATAATACCCTAAAAGAAGCCAGTCTTTTTTCATGATCGCAAATCGGGATTTCCACGCAATCTCTGCCAATCTTTCATAATCCTTCAAAATTTGAGGCTCTTTGTGCAAATATCTCGCTCGTAATTTACCATGCACAGTTCCACTTTCATGTATGGCCCCTGAATAACAAATAATAATTGGTAGGTCATTTATATTATAAGTTTCATTAATTTTATCATAAACAGCTAAAGGTTCCTCTGATATTTTCTTGTGAAATAATTTTCCAATATAAGAACAGAAACACAATCCTCCCCTGCTTATTACATATCTATCTGAATATCCTGCTGAAACTTTCATATCTTTATCTTCCACTTCCGTTGCCATTTCTGCAATTATATCTTTATTAATTGGAATCTCCCCAGGCTTTAAATGAGAAAGATCATTATAAATTTCAAAATATTCTGCTAAACCATATAAAAGAGCAATTATTATAGATGCGCTCCCTCCTAAACCACTTTGACGTGGTATAGTTGTAATTACTCCAATTTCAATGTTTTGTTCTAAAAATTTATTCCAAAAATATGAACTGTATATAGAGAATCGGTATATACTAGAATATATTAATTTAATTTTGTCATCGTAATCATCTTTTAGTAATAATTTGTTCTTAGTTAAATCAGCTTTAAGATCTAAGGTAATACTAGGCTTTTTTCCTTTCACGTTTACGTTATAGAATCTTATAACACTTTTTTTTTCGATTCCTTTGATATAAACAAATGCAGATAGTGGATCTTCGATTCCATTAATAGCCACTGAAGGCATCCAATAATCACCCTCAACAGCATCTAAAGGATTTATTAGATTAATTCTCGAAGGCGCTTGTACAAATATATTTGGTTTTAATTTAGAAACAAAATTTTTTATTTCATCAATCAAATCAATTACCTAAAGAAAATCTAAATCATTTTTTAAAATTAATTATACAAAATATAATATTCTAAAAGATAATTAATGAAAAGGAATGTAAAATCTCTATGTTTTTATAATTATTATTAATAAAGATTATAAGATGGTTAGAAAGGGAAGATTCAAATTATTATCTTATTTCATTGAAGATTCGTTAATCTTTTACAAAAGCATGAATAAAAACAGAAATATTATTGCATTTTCAATATTTAAAACTTTAGATTTACCTCAAACTATTGAGATCCTCAATGATCTTATAAAAAGGAAATTTCTTTACTATTATTCAATACAATTCTCTCTCTGTGAGCAATATTCAATAAATTTTCTGTTGTGTTTTAAAGATATTAAGAAGAGCACTATCACTAAGTTTTATAATTTGATAAGAGAGAAAATCTTAGCAAGTACTGATTCTACCCAGTTCTTTTCCAAAAAAGAATTAGAGAACAACTTCTTAAATGTTATAGAAGGAAAAATTGATTCCAATATTAAAGTCTGGAAGCATAATGATGCACTTTTAATTAATAATGAACAAAATGTAAAGGTTTTGCGGTTTTATGATTTAGATCTTAACTATAAAAAGAAAAATGACTCAATTTTATA
>JBHLJZ010000167.1:0-5718 GCA_048887165.1 Candidatus Hodarchaeota archaeon
TATACCCTTTACCTCTACAAGTTTTACATGAAACTGGTTGAATTGATTCATATATTGGAACATTCTCATCACCTTTCCAATTTTCTTTATTTATTTGACCTTTACCTTTAAAGGAGAAATATTGTTCTCTTACTATTTTGGGTGCTAATACCATATTCTCATCCTTTCCTTTTGGTGCGGGACCAAGAGTTTTTTTAATTGCAAAATAAATCGCTGCTTCTTTCATTGTATCTTTAACATATTCAGCAGCGCTTACAGCATCTAATGAAAAAACAGCACCTTTTGTACCAAATTGTTTTTCCATCTTTTTTCTATCTTTCCTTATTGCACTCTGTTTCCACTTTTCAAAAATATCATCTAAATTAGGGGTTTTAATTCTGACATCTGGCAATTAAATTTCACTTCCATTTATGTTTTTAAATATATTTATTAAATTTTATTGATTTAAAATTATAAAAATATAAAATAGAATAATTTATATTTTTATATAGAAACTGTATGCATGAAAAAAATTAAAGAGATGAAAAAATGTCTGCAGAAGATCGCCAAGCAGTTGAATACTTTAAGCAATGGATAGATTCGGGAGGTCTTGGACAGTGGGTGGAACATTTTTTAAATCAAGGAGATGAAGTTAAACTTAGGCAGATAAAAGAAATTTATGACAAAATAAAAGCTGTATTTGGCTTTTAAATTATAGATTTTTTTGTTTTATTTATTCTGATTCATATTATTAAATTTTAAATGGGTTTATATTTGACTATACCATCAAGAGATTACTTTATTGTTTTTGATAAAAGTTTAGTGAAAAAAAATGAATTACAATATGAAATTAACTTTTTCTATTTAAAGTCGTATAATCAAATAACATCAAAATTTTCATATTTGAAAAAACCATTTTTTAGAGGTAATATCCTTTTTGGATTAGACTTTAAAAATAAAGTCAGACCATTGAGCTTTTCAAAGATACAAAATGATGGCTCAATGACTCCTGTCAATCCTCGATTATTCAAGAAGTTTCTGCTCTCTGAAAAAAATAGATTTATAGCATTTTCAAATCAAACGGAACCACAAGAGTTTTTACCTATCAGAAAAATGCTTGAAAACTTTCAATTTAATAAAGAAAGGTTTATAAATCTAACATTTTGCAAATCTTGCTTAGAAAATAAGAAATTTAATATCCTAACAAAAAATTCACAAATAAAAGCAATAAATAATCAAATTTTATGTCCAGAATGTGCTCTAAACATTGTGATAAAACGAGCAAAAAATATTGGTTTAATTTCTGGAGAAAAACTTAGTCCAAAACTCAAAAATTTCTTTACTCACATGATTCTAAAATTTAAAAGTGTAGAGAAAGCGCTAAGTTCATTTAAAGTCGATTTTGATCCTGTAAGAAATAAGGAATTGACATTATATGATGTTGAAGTAACTCCAACTGTAAATAAAAAATATCTAAACCTTAATATTGACGATCTCCTTATTCCTAATCAATTCAAAGATGTTTTAAAGGAACAGAATATAAAAACTTTGTTACCTATCCAAGCGATTTCGATAGATAAGGGATTAATATCAGAAAAGAAAGACCAATTGATTATGGCTCCTACATCTGCTGGAAAGACTTTGGTTGGTGAATTAGCGGGAATTACTAGAATTATTAGTGATAATTATAAGATGTTATATTTAGTTCCTATTGTCGCATTAGCAAATGTGAGAACTGACGAATTTCAACGAAAATATAGCAATTTAAAGTTAAAAATAATAAAAAAAATTGGTATATCTCTGTTAGAGACAGAACAAGAGGGAAATATTGATGATTTAATTGATGCAGACGTGATAATAGGAACGTATGAGGCAATTGATTTCATTATGAGAAGTGCTAATAAAGATAAACTAGGTAAAATTGGAACTATAGTAATTGATGAGATTCAAACTTTAATCGATCCTGAACGAGGCTTCATTTTAGATGGATTGATTTCGAGGTTAAAAACCATATTTAAAGAAGCTCAATTTTTATATTTAAGTGCCACTATCGGTGCTCCTGATTTACTAGCTAAAAAATTAGGAAGTATCCTAATAAGATATAATAATAGACCCGTACCAATTGAGAGGCATTTAATTCTGTGCTTAAATGAAACCATTAAGCATAAATATATTGTAAAATTAGTTCGTAGCGCGTTTTTACAAAAGTCTAACTATGGATTTAAAGGACAGTCTATAATCTTTTCTAATACAAGGAAAAAATGTGAAAATCTAGCTAATTATCTTCAGAAAAAAAATATAAACACAAAAGCGTATCACTCTGGTTTAACTAACGATGAGAGAAAGGAAATTGAATCAGAGTTTCAACTTCAGAAGATAGCAGCAGTAGTTGCTACTGCAGCTTTAGCAGCGGGAGTTGATTTTCCTGCAAAACAAGTTATTTTCGAATCTTTAGGAATGGGCATCAAAATTTTAACTGTCGCTGAATTTGAACAGATGTTAGGAAGAGCAGGCAGATTGAAAAAGCATGAAGAAGGAATAGTTTATATTTTGGCAGAACCAGGAAAAATTTATTCTCCCAAAATGAAATTGACTGAAGAAAATATAGCTATAAACCTTTTAAATGGTAAAATTAAAGATTTTGAATTAGAACCAGATGGAGATCGCTCTTTAACAGAATTGTTGGCATTCATTTCAATTTATCTAGAAGGCATTGATTTATCAAAGATTTATAACTTTTATGAGTATTTAATTAATGCAACTTACGAAATTGATGTATTTTTGAAGGATTTAACTAAATATAAATTAATAGAACGAAATAACGATTCATATTATCGATCTACTGAATTAGGGCGATCAATTGCTAAGTCTTTCTTAACTGTGGATGAAGCACTTGAAATTATTAATAAATTAAAGATTAAATCTATTAATTTAATGGATTTGGTTTTAGACCTTAAACCATTAAAAAACGTTTATCTTTCAAAGAAAGTAATAGCAGACTTATCTAAAAATATTAGTATGAAATATTTTTCAAATAATTTTTTTAGTGCAAGTGTTCTCTCATTAATGGACGCAGAATATGTTAAAAAAAGAAAGAGGTTCTCCCAGGATTTTATTGAACTAATTTTAAAATGGATAAATGATATATTTAATTGTCAATGTAAAGATAATCCTTATTGCGAATGCGGTCGACTAAACTTAGAATACCTTATTCTAAAATTAAGAATAAATGAGCGTTTATCAATTGAACAAATTAGTAATTATTTAAAAGAGAATTATGAAATTATGGTTTTTAAAGGAGATCTTATTGATTACTTTGAAAATTTAATCTATTCTTACGAAAGTATTTTAAATATTTCTAAAGGAATGGAAAACTTATTGGATCCCGAATATAAGAAGGAATTATCAGAAATTCCTCAAATTATTCAAAGAATTAAAAATCCATAATTAAGTAAGATATATGTTTATTTAACAAATAAAAATAAAACATTAATAATTAAAATAAAATTGATTAAATATAATTTAGAATATAATTTGTTATATAGATTGAGACAAGATTTTTAATAACAATGATTTACACGATTTTTCTTTATCAGAATGACACCGGATTACTAATATATGAAAAAAGTTTCCAGGAGATCAGTACTGGCAAAATGGAAATGTTTAGCTCTTTTTTTTCAGCCATAAAGTCAGTAGTTTCAGAATTGGTATTAGAAGGTTCAAAACAGTTAAAAAATATTGACCTTGGAGATTATACAGTTATAATTAATACAATTCCAAATTTTAAAATCGATCTAGTTATTATAGCTGATAAAGAAGATAGCAAATTAATAAATAAATTGACTCCTAAAATCATCAAATTACTTCAAAAGTATAAAGAATTATTTATATCATGGGATGGAGATCGTGAGGAATTTAATATCCTTGAACTTCCTTTAACTGAATTAGTGATGAATAATGTCAAAGATGTTAGAAAGTCACTGTTAGGAAAGCCAGAACATGTTTTAGAGTCCATTTGGTCCCACAAGAAAGAATTATCTGAAGAGAAATTAAATAATTTAATTCAAGAAAGAGATCTATTAATATACAAGATTGAAAATAGCCACACTTTAACATTAAAACTGGCTATGTCTGAGAAAGTAGTTAAACTTTCAGAGAAATTAAAAGATGAAAGTACATTTATGAAATATCAAGATGAAGTTAATCGATTAAAGAATGAAATAAAGGATACCAGATTCAAATTAAATTACTATTTAGACAAAATTAAATCTTCATTGAATGAGGCAGTTGATAAATTAGGAACGCATCCCCTTCACATGGGGGATTATAAGAATACATATCTAAATTTATATTCTTTTAGCACAAAGCTTAAATTACTCTTGGAAAATGGATGGGAAATTTATAGAGAACTAGCAAATAAATTAATAGAAAAGGATGAATATTCTGAACATGAACTTTCTGAAACAATTCAAGCATTACTGAAAATGAGTTTAAATTTAGATGATTACCTTAATTAAGTAAGAATTTATTAAGATAAAATTAATTAGTGTGTAATTCTATAATATCATTATCTTGTAATTCATAATCTAATCCCACTTTTTTTCTTTTTTGACGAGCACTTTCCCTAATTATTATAGCGTGGTCAAATTGTTGATAAAAGCTTTTGTGGATTTTTATGGCTACATCCTTAACTGTTGGTATAGCTGGTTCGGCATCCATAATTAAAGGTTTATCGGCAATAATTCCATTGTGCATAGTATAAATTTTTATTTTTCCTAGAAATTTCAATATTAATTCTCCAAAATCATTAGGAAACTCACCCTTAAGAGAGCTTGTACCAATAATTATAGGAAATTTGTTAGAATATAGCTTTTTTAATTTTTCAAAATTTTCTTGGGTATTAGGCAAATCTCCTTTAGTTCCTATTATAATTGCTTTTTTATATACCACAGAAGGATTCAGGGCATCAACAATATGATCAAGTTTAATCAGTCCATATATCTTCACAATTGCATTTCGAATACCCCCTTCTTTAATGATCTCTCTCACTTTTTCGGTTAAGTCTTCAAGATGATCATTATTTTTTGCTTCTCTTGTGAGATAAAAAACTTGGATTTTATTTGAACCAGTCTTTTCAATTGAAATAGGTGGTGGTGATATGTTTATCCTAATATTTGCTACAGTTAATTCTTTTAGCAATAAATTGATTTGCTCTTGATAATTTCTCGAAAGATCAATACAAAAACATATTAGATCACAAGCTCTAAGTTGAGAGAGAATTTCCTTTCCATTTCCTACTCCACTTGAAGCTCCTTCCATAATAGAAGGCATGTCAACAATTTGAAAACGTATTTTATCATATTCATAAATTCCAATCTCAGGAATTGCTGTGAATTTTCCAATTTTATCTTGAGCAGCACTAGTTAAATAACTTAATAGAGATGTTTTTCCTACAGCTGGAATATGATAATCACTAATTAAGATAATTTGAATCTCTTCTTTCTTAATTGAGAAAGGACTTATTTGTTTCCCAGTTGTTTTTGACCTTAATCTTCGTTCTTCTTGCTCTCGTTTGAGTTTAGCGAGGCGAGACTTGTTTAATGCTACAATCCGTTCTGTTGCTTTATGTTTTGGAACTAGAGAGATGAATTCCTCCAATTTCTTTATCTTTTCCTCTAATGAACTAGCATCAAGATATTTTTGATATGCTGCTTGTGCTTCCGGACCAATATTAGAACT
>JBHLJZ010000168.1:0-5702 GCA_048887165.1 Candidatus Hodarchaeota archaeon
CCAGTAGTAGAGAAATGGGGTAAATAAAAATATCAAAGTTTTCTTGAAGGAATAATGCAGAAAATAGAACACCAAATAAAGGAACTAATGTTTGAAAAATAGCTGCCCTACTTGCACTTAATCGTTTAACACCTTCTAAATAAAAGGTGTATGCTCCAACTGTGGATAAGAATGCTAAATAAGCAATTCCAATCCATATACGGGGAGGAACAGAGAGGTATTCGAGGGGATTAAGAAATTCAGGACTAATAATTAAAGCTATGGGAGTGGTTATTATAAAACCAAAAAATGATACCCAAGTTATTATCCATATAGAACTAGGTTGATATGATTCAGCCCTACTTTTAGTTTTATTCAAGAAATGACGTGATATAACAGTGTAGGTAGCATAAGCAAATGCTGCTGCTAGTATTAAAATATCTCCAAGAATTCGATTTAAGACATCTACATTAGGAGAAAATCCTACAACAAGGATAACTGCTGAGAAAGCTAGCAGAGTTCCAAAGAGTTTTTTCCAACTAAAAAATTCTGTTTTTAAGAAGGTACTGGAAAGGATAACAACCCAAATCGCGTTTGTAGCAACCATTATACTGGCATCACTAGCAGCAGTAAAAATTTCACCTATAAGATAACCAGCTTGATAAATTGTTACAGATAATAGCCCCATTAATAACAAAATTTTCCAATTTTCTTTTGCAAATTGCCATTTTAGTGTTTTTTCTTTAAATTTAAGAATGAGAAAAAAACAAATTATAGCAAAAAAATAACGGATTACAGCTATCATCATTGGAGGGATAGTTGCTCCTCCTACTTCTTCATCTACTAACCACTTACCTAATGGCCAAGTACCGCCCCAAATAATCATAGTTAAGATTAAAATTAAATAAGAGATAACTTCCGTTTTTCTATCTATCTCTGATGTTGTACTCACTTATAATTCACATGTAAAGAATAATAAATAAATTAAAATATACTTCAAAAAAAAAGAAGTTTATTATTTTTCCTATTTTCCTATCAAGTAAATAAGCCCATCCGCTATTGAACCTCGCCAACAGATAAAATCATGTCCCCCTAGATACTCCATATAGGAAACAGGATAACCTTTAGTTAGCAAAACATTACGAAAATGACGATTAGCATTAAATAATTGAGTAGGATCAGTTTCCTCAAGTACACCAACATCAAGATAAAATTTTAGTGGTAATTTTTTAGATTGAGCAAACTGACGTATAAGCCACTCTGCTTCCTTTTCATCTTCTTCTGACCACCAGTGCTCTAAATCTTTAACATCCTTTACCCTTTCTACCCAGAAATCTGCTCCTGGATACCAAGAAAAGGCTCCTGACATAGATAAAACATTAGCATAGATTTCCGGATGATTAAATGCTATGAAAGATGAAGCAAGTCCACCATAACTCGCTCCAGCAATGACGGATTGAGATGGATCTCCGGTGATATTATAGTTTTCATGGATCCAGGGTAATAATTCTTTAACAATATAATGCAAAAATTTAGGATTAGGAGGTAATTCACTGGATCTTAGAACAATACTTTTAGGTAAGAAGTTTTCTATCAAAACAGCAACTATCGGAGGAATTTTTTCATCCGCAATTAAATTATCTAATGTAGAGGATACTTTTCCTAATTCTTCAAATAAGATTCCATCAAATAATAAAAGAAAATGATAAGGAGAATGCTCTTTGGAATAATTTGGTGGAGTATAAACTAAAATTTGACGCTCATTATTTAATATCTTACTAAAAGATGTAAATTCTTGTACTGTACCATGATTGATATCAGGCTGTTCACCATACCAGGTTTGAGGAAGAGCATCGGGAGATTCAAATTCATTTAATCGAAGTTGAAATCCATCTACTTTAAACATATAGCTTTTAGAATTAAAAGGGTCAGAAAAAGCTAAATGTCCGTATTTAAAAATATTTTCGGTAGGATCTTTTGGTTCAAGTGGTGTATTTTTGGTTAAACAATATGTGTCTCGGATACCTTTAAGAATTTTATAAGATCTGAAATATATGTTTGTATCATCAATTCTTTCAAGCAAACCTTCATTTACATCACCAGTGACAAATAGATTGTTACAAATAATATTACCTACTTCCTCCTCCTCCCGAACTAGAAAGGTTATTACATTAAATTTATTATCTCCTTCAATCTCCTCAAAGATTGGTGTCCCCCTTCTTTCAATCTCTTTCCAGAAATTCGCAACTGCTTCCTTCTTATTGATCTTAATCTCATCTTGAACTCTTGATATCATGGGACTTATTATCTTTGACTGATTGCTCATATTTAACATGATTACTCTCTTTTCTTAACGTTTTAATCCTTAAAAAGCTTTATCTCTATGAATCTATTTACAGCAAATATTTGAAATCGTCAAAATTTCATAAATAATTACAATCCCTTGACAAAATTTTTGAAAGATATAAGAAAATCACATAAAACAATTAATATTTAATCTCTTCATACCATTTGTTAATTAGATTACGCTTCTTAATATATCTAAGAAGATAAAGAGCTAACACAAACATAATAATAGTTTCACTAATCCATACGAGCCCATAAACAGTTAAATTACGGTCTATTTGTATTGAACCAATTGTAATTGGACCGAAATCTACAATAGAGAATAAAAATATATCAGGAGATTGGAATATTATTGGAAAAAAAATCTCTATGCTTTCATGTGCAGGGAGATCAAGTAAAAGATGTGTTAATCCTCCAATTAAAGCTGAATAAGTAGCGACAATAAAATACCTCCTATTATATGTTTTTTTTCTTAAGTTATCCCATTCATCTAAGCCATAATATTTTAGTGGTTTATAGATTACATTTTCTCTTTTCGCAATTTTAGCGATGAATGGACCGATATATCTGCAAAATATAATTGTTAATATTATGGTCAAAGGTATAGTATAAATTAATAATCCCAATAGGCTATGAGTTATATTTCTAAAAGTGAATGGCATAAAAGGGTCAACTAGAACATTTAAATCAGGAATGACCGTACTAAGACATAAGGCTGTCCCATCAAATTTATTTGGGTATTTAACCTTTAACATTAATCCTGGTGCTTGATGAGATATTACGCCGCTTGGCATTTAACTAAAAGGTTTTTTTTAAGAGTAATAATTTTATAATTGGTTTTAACTTTTTGAAAATCCCCCATGATGAAATTCAATACTATAATCGAGCTTCTTTTTTTCACAATAATTTTTAATCTCATCCCCAAGAATATCCCAATAACTCCGATCTTTCTGGATTTCTTTATATTTTGAAAATAAATTTGGATAATACTCCTTAATTATTCTCATAATTCGTGGAACATTATGAGGTCTGAAATTTAAATTTTCAAAGCTAAAATTATTAGTATAATCAGCGGCTCTCTCTATAATCGATTTGAAATCGGTAATCTCTGGAAAAAAGGGTGAAATAAAAACATAAGTTCGTATACCAGCTTCGGAAACTTTCCTGATAGCATCTAATCGATCTGTAGGTTTGGAAGCTACACGTTCAATAATTCTGGCAAACTCATTATCTAATGTGTTAATTGAAATACCGACTTCGATATTTTCAAATTTCTTAAATAAATCAATATCCCTAACGACTAGTTTCGATTTAGTGAGAATGGAAATTTCAGCTTTTGTTCCAATAAGTTTTTCTAATATTTTTCTTGTATTTTGATATTTTTTCTCTAATGGTAAATAAGGATCTGTTACTGAACTTAACAAAATCTTCTTACCTGTATACCTTTGAGGCTTAATCTTATCAAGATCAAATGTTTTTATATCTAAAAATTGCCCCCATTTATCGCCCTTATGGTTAGTAAACCTAATCATAAATTCCGCATAACAATAAATACAACCATGTTGGCAACCAGTATAGGGATTTATCACATAATCAATTGAAGGAATATTGCTTTTTGTTATAATGCTTTTAGCTTCTCGAAAATCGACTTTCATTATTTAAGATGTCATATAATATTATTAAACTTTTTTTTTGTTAAGGTAAAGCAATTAAGTCTAAAAGCTTAAGGAATTGTTTCATAAATTCTGGTAGAGCAAGCCAAGACGGGGCTGATACTAAATTTCCATCAGTATATGTCATATTAGGTGGATATTGGTCTTCTATAATTGCGCCCTGCAAAGAACAAGAAAGAGCAACGGATGGATATGGATACATTTTTTTACCATTTAAATATTCAAAATTTTTAAGAGCATTGTCAGTATGAGCTAAAACTTGAAGTCCATGACATATTGCCCCGATGGGTTTATTTTTTTCTATGAAATGGGTAACAATTTTTTGAGCCTCAGGAAGTAAAGATATATATTCAGGGGCTCTTCCACCCGGAATAATAATTCCATCATACTCCTTAACTTCATCATCAAGGTTATCCCAATTAAAATCATCCTCAAGTCTATAGGGATGACCTAGTGATTCCGAATAGGTTACAGGTTTTCCCTTTAAAGCTAATTCCCAATCATCTATTGATATATAGTGAATAGCAGTCTTGATAAATTCCCCCTTACTTTTACCAGGGCAAACAATTTTTACTTCACATCCAAACATAGTGAGAACTGAATATGGTACCATCAATTCATAATCATCCACAAAATCTCCTGCTAAAATTAGAATTTTTTGAGTCATAATATCATTTCTGATATCAGGTTTAAAAAATTTGTTAATCCAAGAGAGAATGATTCAAACTATCTAATTGATTCAAATTATCTCATTGATTTCTGATTTTCTATTTTTTTTCTTTCCCTGATAATAGAATAAAAGCACAAATAAATTTGTTGATAAATGAAATATCCATGGATATATTATCCCTAATTGAATTAAAGCTAAAGAATATATAACAGATGAGATAAGTGTGGAAATCACATGCCCCCAATTATGTGAAGTAGAATAATGAACTAAACCAAAAATAAGTGATATAATAATAATGCTGAAAATATAATCAAGTCTGAAGTAATATGTCAAAACACTAATTAGAAGGCTTCGATAAATCAGTTCTTCAATAAACGCAACTAATGGAAAAAGAATAATTAAAAGCATTACTTTTCTGTAATTCATGTTTGTAGTAAAATATTGAAATATATCATCTCCTCTTCCCTCTTCAAGTAAATTCATGTTTTTCGAGAAATAAATTTTAATTCCAATCAATTTTAACATAACTATTGAAAAATAAAATGAAATCAAAATAATATTGTGATCATGGTTTATTCCAACTAGACTATAAAATGGAATGAAGATTATAATTGAAGAATCGTAAAATAAGATGACATTCACATATAAGGAAAAAGGAATGAAAAAAAGGAGTATATATAAAGATTTATCTTTTAATGTAAATCCATTCTTCCTTTCTATAAAAAATTTGATGAGAATAATTAAAAAAATTGCGAAGCACATTAAGAGTAGAATTGAAATATTATCAAAGGTCCAGTAAAAAAACCAGAAAATGAATATCAAGAGAATTATTGAATTATAAATAATTGTATTTTTAAGTCTTTCATATGTAGAAAACTCGTCGTATGACATAGCAAATCTATCTGTATTTATTTAGAATATCCTATAGGTATAATGTAAAGAGGTTCAATCTTTTTAGGAAGGTTGAGAACCCTTTTGACTTGATCATCTTTAAAAGCACCAACTGGTACTGATGCTAAACCTAAAGCAACTGC
>JBHLJZ010000169.1:0-5696 GCA_048887165.1 Candidatus Hodarchaeota archaeon
GAACCCCCGACCACTCGGCCCCCAGCCGATTCGATTTAGTTTGAAAAAACAAAGCAAATGTATCATACCAAGCTAGACCACCCTCCCAGCAAAAAAATGGCAAGTTAAGTTAAATTTTTCTTATTTTACTTGGTCTATTTTTGATATGTATAAAAAGAAATCCTAGATATTATTTATTTTTAATGATGTTTATATTTCATTCTAATAATTTTTAAATTATTTTGAAGGTTTTACTTCATATAATTCTTTTTCAATTATTTTAGCTTGGTAGTAATATGCGTTCTCGGAAACCTTTTTTAATTTTTTGGCCTCAATATTTTGATGTAAAAAGAAGTCGCGCTAAAGGTAGACGGGTTTCAAAAAAGTATGCTATCGATAAGATAAGTTCTGATGATATATTTCAAGCAGCAAAACGATTAGGCTATAATGTTCAATACGAAAAAAGTTATAAATATCCTAAAACATGGTGGGATGACTCAGGCCGTGTTGTAATAAATACTAAAGGAAAAAAGAAACAGAAAGTTATAATAGAAATTGCTAAAGAAATTAAAAAAGTACAACCAAAGAGATAATTGAATATAATGCATGAATTTTCATTTGCTTATAATATATTTAAAGTTGCTGAAGCTACCGCCTTAAAATATAACGCTAAAAAAATTTCTGAAGTTTATTTGGAG
Organism: Candidatus Hodarchaeota archaeon; assembly: GCA_048887165.1. Taxonomy (GTDB): domain Archaea; phylum Asgardarchaeota; class Lokiarchaeia; order Sigyniarchaeales; family SOKP01; genus SOKP01. The sequence continues at coordinate 678 of JBHLJZ010000169.1, forward strand.
ATAGGAGAGCTGACTTTAATTGTTCCTGAATTACTTAAACAATCATTTAAAATGGCTACAACAGGTTCAATTGCTGAGGGAGCAGAATTGGTAATTGAAATAACACCAGGTAAAATTCAATGTAGAGAATGTGGGAAAATTTCTACAGTTACTTTAAGTGAAGAAGCTCAATTAACAGGACTTCAATTATTTCAATGCAAACATTGTAGAAGTAAAAATACGGAAATTATAGAAGGAAAAAAAGCAAATGTTAAAAATATAAAAATTCAAGAATAAGATAACATTTTGAAATTTATTCTCAATAGCTTATTTTTATTAAATTCCACAAAATAAGGTTTGCTAATAAAAAATCTAGTTAAAGAATAAGAACTCCATTTAATATTCCTGACTGACCAGGTCTGCTGGTTATTCGTGCTTTACCAAGTTCTGTTTCAACGACTGCACCTTTCGTAAGAATATGCCTCCTATTAAGATCTTTAGAAGCTAAATTGCTATCAAATTTTAATATTTTTACTTTCGAAGTCTTGTTTGTATTTAGATCAGTGACGTTGATATAATTACTAGAAAATAATTTAAGTTTAAAATTGCCTCCCATTACTCTTTGCTTTTTCTTTTTATCTGTTGCTATTTTAGTCTCTATTGGAGGTCTTTCAAGCTCTCTCTTTCTTTTTTTCTTAAAAAATTTATATTTTTTACCTGTGTACTTCCGCTTACTACGAGCTTGTGATCGAGCCATAATGTAATCCGTTAAAAATAATAATTAGAGAAAGAAATGATTTCTTTAAAATTTTTGTATTAGAAATATTATAATTCTTAAAAGAAAAATAAATATAGATAAAATTAATTTATTATTCATAATTAACATCTTAGTATTTTATTAGAATTGACTAATTTTTGAAGATTATGATGGAAAATAAATCTAATATCTCGAATCTGGATGAAAACACACTGAAAAGGATAATTAAATCTAGCACCACAACAGTAGGAATAATGGTTAAGGATGGTGTAGTATTAGGTACAGAATCTCAAGCAACTGCGGGATACACAGTTGCAACTAAAACAGCGCAAAAACTTTTCCAAATAAATGATTTTACTGCCGCAACGATAAGCGGAGGCGTCGCAGATTGTCAGTATATTGTAAATCAGCTTAAAGCGTTCTCAAGATTAAAGGAAGTAGAAGAAGAAAAAATACCAGATCCTAAATACATCGCTAGCATTACTAGAAATATTTTATTCAGTGGACGCTCTTATTTTCTTTGTATGATGATAATTGGTGGCTATTCAGAAAAGGAAAAGAAGGGTTTGCTTTACGGTGTTGATCTATTAGGAACAATGTATGAAGAAGAAAACTTCATCTCTTTTGGCTCCGGATCTCCTTTTTCGCTAGGTGTATTAGAATCAGATTGGAAACCAAATTTAACTAAATCAGCGGGGATGGATCTTGTAAAAACCGCAATTACTAGTTCTCGAGAAAGAGATTCAGCTTCTGGTTTTGATATTCAATTATGTACAATAGATAAAGCAGGTTTTAAACAAGTACAATAGAATTAATTGTTTTAAAATACTATTCATTTATTTTTACCTCAACTTGTAATAATTCAGATGATAAGTAAATGAAACCATTTATCTCAAAAGTATTACTATCCATAATTGACCAAATTAAATTTTTAAATGCTTTACTAACATAGTTATGATTTACATTACTAAAATTATCTAGAAATTTCATATTATTTATATCAACACTGCTTGGATAAGAACCAGAAGGATGAGAGTGAAAAATACTTATCAATCTCATTTTCCTTTCGAGTTTAAGTTCCCCTATTAGATTTTGAATTGTTTTATGTAGTTTTTCGATATTTTCGATCAAAAAAGATACTGTTGATTTCTTATCAGATTTTATACATCCAAATCTTTCCCCTATATAAAAATAGTGAAAATCATTGGTTGTATCATTAGCTTTAACTTGTTTTATATCTCCAAAAATTATTCCACATGCCTCATTAGGTCTGGCTTTTTCTAAACAAATTTTTAATTCCTCTAAAATTTCTTTGGTTAAAATGAGCTTAATATCGTTTTGAAGTTTAACTTTTACTCAACTCTCATATTTTTTATTAAAATAAAGTAAGGGCGGCATTTAATGAAGCTAATCTTGCTAATTCTGGACTTTTACCTAGACCTATTATAATAGCATCATTCTTTCTAAATTCTGAAGTATATTTAGATAAATTTCTTTTAAAATAATTTAAAATATTTAAGTTAACTTTTGTTCTTTCTTGTTCATTTTCTGAACTTGAAGGAAAAACTAAATTTTTCCCATTGAATATTAAACAAGTAGCTCCCGAACCATTCACCTTAATCGCAGCATCCCTTTGTTCTATTCCATTAGTAATTCTATGAGCGGCGTCTCTTACCAAGCAATAGTATAAAAAATTATTTTCTGCATCAATGATTATTTCTTTCAAAATGGATAAATCTCCTTTAGTTAATAATGGTATCTTTAGTTTTATTTTGTCTAAAAATTTTGAACCTTTAGCGGTTAAAACGTGTCCTTTTCTTACATTTTGGCGCTCTGACTTACCCACTTCATCTTTTACTTTAATAAAGTTTACTTTTTCTTCTAATCTCTTTACTAACGATTTAGACGTTCCTGATCCTATTAGAAGTTCACTTTTTAGACGATACCTCCCAATCCCCTCTGGATTTTGATCAAATATGAGCAAAGAGAGAATTATATGAACATTATTAAATGTAGGTTTAATAGTCTCGCTCTCAAATAATAATTCTAGCTCATTTAAAAATGACATTTCTTTCATATATTAATAATTATTATTTCTAAAAAAGATATAAGGTTAAAAAAAAATAAAAATCAATAAAGCCTTTTTTATACTATAACGATTAAAATCTTAACATAGGATAATTGGCGAAGAACCACATGGCTGACGATAAAAACAATGAAAATCCTAGTAATATGCAAGAATTAATCATTTTTGGTGAGGCTAAAACTAAAGAAATTAAAAAGAAAGAAATAATTTCTCTAGAATATGTTGATCAAGAAGATAAAATAAAATTGATCAACGAATTAAAACCTCTTGGCGGAAATTACAGATATTCTCTATTACTTATAAATCAGAGTTTAGCTCCTATTATAGAAATAAAAATCAGAATTAGGTTTCCAGACTTTTTAATCCTTTGCAGGACCAATCCACCTACAATAATTTTAGATTCCGCTAATATAGGAGAAGAAGAACAACAAGTAAAAATTGAATTTGATAAATTAGAAGCAAATTCAAAAAAGCAAGTTAATCTATATCTAACTCCTAAGAATTTAGAAGAAAAAGGAGAAATTAGATCTTATGTAACTTTCGTTAATAATGCAGATTTCGTTAGAGCACTTGATTCTGAACCAGTTATTTTACAATTTGATCCAATCACTATTGAACGAAAAATTTTACCAAGCTCTGAAATTAGTAAATTCTCAAAAAATCCAGATATCAAAAAAGCAATGAAAAGTATTGGAATTGGTAATGATAAAAAACTTGAATTAGGATTTTATTTTAATCAAATTCTAAAAGTCCTTGATAATCTAAACTTTCAGTTGATTGCTAAAGATAATGATAGAAAAATTTCTTGGTATTTTGGAACTGAATTGGTCTCTGGTGACGACATTCTAATAATTGGACAAATAATGTATGGTAAAATCGAATGGATTGCCTTATCTCTCAACCCATTTCTAAATATCTCATTATTAACAAATTGTTATAATGATTTTAAAAAGCGAATGCTCATGACAAATTTGATTGATTCTTTAGATCAAATTTATGACCTTGAATGTAAACATTGTGGAAATATCCTTCCTAAATTCCCTAAAAAAGGCGAGCCTGTTGAATGTAAGAATTGTAATTATGAACAAATCGTGTGGAAATAAGGATTTATTTCAAATATTACACCTTTGAATCAAAAGGGGAATCAAAATAGATTCTATTTATTCATAACTTCTTAATTTTTGAAATTTAACATTATTCTTTATCTCAAAAACCTCTTATAAATTCTAGATTCATCATTTCAGAATTTAATTATTTTTTATCATTTCTTAAAATTATCAACCTAAATACCAAATTGGAAGATATATTATAGAATTATATGCATTATCAGTTTAGATTTCAATAGTTTTTAATATTCTGAAAAAAAGTACTAACTTTTACGAGATTGATCTTTTTCATAAGTTTGAATTTTGTCGTAAAATTTTTTTTATTTTCTTCTTCATAAAATTAAGAGTATATCAAAATCTTTAAATATATAAAAGATATATTACTATTTAACTAATTTATAAAAAATAACAAAAATCAATAAGAATATTTATAAAGGAAAAAAAAGTGGAGGATTGATAAGCGTGTCGGAATATATCAGTTGGAGTCCCATTAGACGTCTAATGAAACATAACGGAGCTATTATCGTAGCTCGAGACGCTGTTGATGAATTAGTTGATTGGATGGGTCAAGCAGCTGAAAAAATCACAAAACAAGCTTTATCTTTGACCAAACATGCAAAGAGAAAGAAAGTTACCAAAGATGACATTCTTTTGGCTATTAAATATTTTAAATAAGCGAAAAATGAAAATGGGCTAATAATTATAAAATAATTTTTTTTTCTTTTTATTTCCTTAACCTATAATGTGTCATTAATCAAAACTAAAAAAAATAACCCATTATATGATTAATCCTATTAAAAAAAAAAATAAGAAAAAAGTTAAAATTTCAATATGTAGAAATTCTTACCATTTTTTGAATAATTATGAATAAAAATTAAAATATTGACTATGTTCCGTTAACTTTTTCTGAAGTGTTTAGTTACTAAACATAGAATGATAACTAATCAGAATCTTGTAAGCAAAATTTTGGAGACTATTAATAAATTAGCATTTTTAGAGAGAAGAAGAAAAATCACATATAAAGGTATCAAACTGTATCCTTCAGAAATTCATCTATTATTATTTGTTTATCATATTCAGGATAAAAACAT
>JBHLJZ010000170.1:0-5663 GCA_048887165.1 Candidatus Hodarchaeota archaeon
TTTATTAATTTAAAATTAATGAGTTCAATTTTAACAAAATCTTGGGCACGGACTCCAATACCCCAGTCATCAAAATCTATAATCCCATTTATTTTAAATATTGATGTTTCTTCATCAACAATTATATTCTTCCAATTAAAGTCATTATGAATTAATACAGCTTCATGTTCTTCTTCGATTAAGGATTCGTATTCTTTAAAATACTTCCCTACTTCTTTATCTAATTCGAATTTACTCTTTTTTGCTTCTTGGATTTGTAATTCCAATTGCTCATTAAATAAATTTGACCAATTGAAGTTTGATTTTTTGCCAATATTTAAAATATTATCTTGAAAGGAATGAAAATTTATACTATGGAGTTTCCCTAATAACTCTCCTAAATTACTGAATAAATTTATGAATTTTGATTTATTAAAATTAAAGTTCTTTGCTAAATACTGATTTAAAATATTCTCTAAGGAATTACCATAAATATAATCTTGAACAGTAAAAAAATAAGGGACATTCTCTTTTGTTTCATCATAGTAAGCTAAATTTCCAACTGGAATGATAGGAGGCTTTAGTTTATCAAAAAAATAGTCTCCAATTTTAGTTGAAATGATATTTTTAATACTGTCTCGAAACTTAGGAGATTCTTGTTTTAAATTTCCATCTAGAAATGGAAATAATAATTTTTCTTTAATAATATCTTCATGGAGAAAAAATTTTGATGTGCGAAATCTAAAAATTAATTCATTATTTTCAAAGTTTACTCTATAAATTGTATTGTGTTCAGCATCAAAAGGACCTAAAATTTTTTTAATCTTCCCTTGATTAACTAAAATTTCTATATTTGAGAATCGTTTAATTATATCATCAAGTTGATATATTTCTTCTTTTCCTAATGTATAAAGCTGGTAGATATACTTTTGATTTATTAAGTATTTTACAATTGCCTCAATCCTTCCTTTTGTGATTTCATCCAACTTCCTTGTAAATCTAGGTGATAGAATATTTAATTCATCAATATTAAGCGGTATTATATCTTTATATAAATAAAGGAAAGCATATTTTAATCCACGTGGTTCCTTTCCTTCAATAATTTTTATATCGTATACTTTATTCGAAATGTCATTTATTTGTTCTTGAATCTGGTAAAGCTCCAATACTTTTTCTTCTAACGCACAGAAATATAACTTAGAGCAAAGATTAACTAGATTACTAATATTAGGTATAATTCCTGCAAACTTTCTTAATTTCAAGGGAATTAATTGAAAGAATTTTTGAAAATTATCTTCTTTTTCACATAGGAAAGAAAAATTTTCATTAATTAAGTTGATGTACCGTTTACAGAAATTGATATTATCAATTGTATCAATTATACCTTTGAAATTGGGATATTTTAATAAAAGATTAACAATTTCTGGATTTATCTCATTCTTCCCAAATTCTTGTGGATTATTATATAGATAAAGAGGATTTTTAACATTCACTGTTTCAAAAATTTTTTCAAAGTAAATTTTTAGCAGATCTGAGGTTAGCTGTTGGAAAAGTGGAGGATATATTACAAAACTTATATTATTAAATCGTTTTCCTAGCTCTTCGAGTTGATAAAATAATTCTTCTTCATTATTAGCTAGAACTCCTACCACTATAGGTGTTTTTTTTCCTGTCAATTCAGTTATTAAATTTATCAGTCTGATTTTCTCTTCAATTTTATCAGCAAAAAAATATCCTTCACCGGTATTTCCAAAAAGATAAATTGAATCGGCTCCATTCACAAGCAAATGCCGCGTCAATAAAGTTTGAATTGTTGTATTAATTTCAAAATTTTCATTGAAAAATGTTAGCGATGGAACAACAACGCCTCTGATTTGCGACGTATTTATTTCCTCACCTTAAATATAAATTACAATTTAGAAGTTTTAACAATTATTTGAGTTTAAAATTTATATTATTATTTAGATTTCCTCTTTATAAAATTATTAAATAACGTAAGTTAAATATTTATTTTTTTTTAACTGAAATTTTAAGTTTTAGTGATAAAAAACAAATTTACTTAATTGAAATTATTTATTCAATTATTAGTTCAGAACAAAAAAGATAAAAAATTGATAATTTTTCATTATTATATTCTTTTTGATTCTTTGAATATTTCAAATATTTCCTTTTCAAAATCAACTGTATCTTCTGGTAACAAATTTGGATCTTTTAATAATTTTGCAAGATAATAAATCTTTGCTCCTCTTTCTAAATATTGTAAAACCGTGTAAGAACCCTCTAAATGACTTCCACAACAGATATTACCATGATTTGCTAAAATTAGAGCATTTTTTTCTCCTAAACTATTAACAACATTATTAGCTAATTCTTCAGAACCAGCTTCTCCATAATCAGCACATTCTATTTCCCCTCCAAGATAGGGAACAAGCTCTTCCATAACTGGAGGCAAAGAAAGATTTAACGTGCTTAAAATTGTAGAAAAAATTCCATGAGAATGAATAATTGCATTTACATCTTCTCTTGCTTTATATATCCCTAAATGCAGATGTTTTTCAACTGAAGGATTTTTATCCCCTTCAATTACTTTTCCTTCAAAATCAATAAGTATAATATCACCAGGTACCATATCAATATATTTTATATTACTTGGAGTTATCAAAACAAATTCTTCACCATTCTTTTTTACTCTTACGCTAACATTTCCAGCGGAACCAATAACATGTCCATCATTCAGTAATTGTTTACAAAAGTTTACAATTTCTTGCTTTGACCTATCAATAATCCCTTCAGTCTGCAAGTATTCAACTTTCTTATTTTTAAAAACCTCTGGATTGAGAATATGTTTAGGAATTTCTTTATTTAACCACAGTTTGATATCATCAACAATCATCTTCGATTGGCGACTAATTACCTCAAAAGTATTTCCTCCAAAATGAGGAGTCACTATAACGTTCTCTAGCTCTAAAAATTCGTTGTCTTCATCAATAGGCTCTAAGGGAAAAACATCTAAAGCTGCTCCTGCAATTTTTTTTGTTTTCAGAGCTTCATAAAGGGCTTCGTAATCGACTATACTTCCTTTTGCTAAATTCAAAAAATATGCCGTTTTCTTCATCATTGCAATTCGTTGTTCATTGATAAGATTATCATTTTCATCAGTAGAAGCAGCATGAATAGTAATAAAATCAGACTGTTTCATTAACTGGTTTAATGTTGTTTTTTGACCATAGATATTTACTATTTCATCAGGAACATAAGGATCATAAATGAGAAAATTAACCCCAAAGCCTTTAAGTCTTTCTGCTACTCTACGACCTATTTGTCCAAAACCGATTATCCCAACAGATTTATCTTTTAATTCAAAACCCATGAATCTGTTATATTGATTAATCCAATCCTCAAAATCAATAACCTCAAAACCATCAGAATGAAGAAATCTGTCCAGTTGAGTTAAATTTCGGGCTAAAGCAATCATAAATCCAACTGTTAAATCTGCAACAGCATCAACATTTCTTAATGGGGTATAAATTATAGGTATATTTTTTTTTGTTGCAGAGTTTAGATCAATATTAAAAGGATCTCCTCGACAAGAAACTATTAATTTGAGATTCGTTTGTTCAAAAAATTCAGATTTCTTTAAATCATCGGCAACAGTGATAAAAATATCATACCCTTTCAATTTTTCTAATAATTCTTTTACCTCAAAGTAGATAATTCCAGTATCTCTCCAACTTTCGTAGGTAACTTCCATATTTTCTTTTAGTTCATTTAACGCTTGATCTGATAGACTTGCTGTTATTAAGGCTTTCATTTTCATATTTTATTTATTATCGATTTTTGATTTAAAATGAAAAAAATGTGTTAAATATTAAAGATTAAAAAACAATAAAAAAATGATTAAAAAATTTTAAAACATTAGACTTTTAAGTTTCATCAAGTTCCTGATTTTTCCTTCTACAACCTTTATTTTACCAGCAGAATAAGCTTTTACGGCACCTAATTCTTTATTAAATAAATCTATCATTACTTGCTCAGATATAAAATCAATTTTAACAGGCGCGTTTTCATCACCGGTGTTATCTTTTATTTCAATTCCTTGATCTTTATTAATCAAAAGCAGAACTTTTCTATTTGTGTCTAAAAAGGTTATTTGAATAGGTTCTTCATAAGTTGTTAACTTTTTTCTAACTTTTTCTGTATTTACATAACGATTTTCAATTTCTTTTAAACATCCTTCGACATTTTCAAATTGCGACAATATATATTCCTCTATAATCAGTTCAGATTAAAATTATTTAGATAAATATTGTAATAAAAATAAATTTTATATATCATCAATTTTATTTTTGAGAGTTTTCCATTCTTGATATACATTCTTGTATAATTTCGAGATTGAAGCATCCACCGAATAAGTCTCAAATTTTAAAAGTTTATTTATAACACTTTTATAATCTGAAAAATAATCTAACCCAATTAAAATATTAATTGCTGCTCCTATAAATGCTGAATCTTTAATAAATGGAGAGAACAATTTAGTATTTAAAACATTAGCTAAAATCTTACAGATTTCTCTTGATTTTGCCATTCCTCCGGCACATAAAGCTCTAAGATTTGTATTATAGAACTTTTTTAGAGCTGAAAAATTTTCAAATATTCCAAAAGCGATATTTTCTATAACACTTTGAGCAAAATTCGGTAATTTTGGAATTTCTTCAGAAACCATACTTGGGGGTTCGAAAATAAAGATTCCTCTTTTTATTGAAGTTTGATTTTTAATATTCATATTTTCTGGACCCAAATATGCATATGTGGAAAGAGAGCCGGGTGTTGAATTTTTTAAATATATGTCAACTAAATTATCAGGTTTTTTAGATATCTCGGCTAAAAAAGATTCTTTGAACCAATTATATGCGGCTCCTGTTCCCCCTGAATGAGCTTCAATAAGCCATTTTCCGGGTACACAATGACAGGAACTCCAATAATTACAGTCTGGATCAAATTTTGGTTCATCTAAGACTAGCTGAACTGGTGCCGTAGTTCCTAATGTAATACCAGTATCCCCTTGGTCAATGGCTCCCATCCCTAATAAGGAAGCTTGAGTATCTCCTCCTGTTTTTATTATAGGTATTGCTTTTCCTTTAATTCCAAATTTTTTTGTTAATTCTGGTTTGAGTTCACCAATAATTGTACCAGATTCTACGATTTTTGGAAAAAAATCGGGTTCTAAATCAAAACTCTGTATAATTTCTGAACTCCAACTTCTTTTTCTTATGTCTATAAATTGAGATTCAGCTGATGATGATATATCTGAACATATATTTCCTGATAGAAAATATACTAGCCAATCATCTAACATTAAAACTTTGCTAATTTTTTCATATAAATCAGATTCTTCTTCTTTGAACCATAGTAATCGAGCTAATGGAAATAATAATGAAGGAGTATGTCCTGTAATTTTAAATAATTCATCTTCAGAGAATTCATCTTCAATAATATATGCACTATCTATTCCACGTAAATCTGTATTAGGTCCTCCATATATTACATTTCCTTCGTTGTCAATAAATACTGTAGCAATCCTTTGGGCACAGCTAGAGATACCAATTAAGTTAATATCCTTATTTTGGATTACATTTTTAATACATAAAATAAGATTGTTTACGAGATTATCCATATCAAATCTT
>JBHLJZ010000171.1:0-5598 GCA_048887165.1 Candidatus Hodarchaeota archaeon
AGGAGAACTAAAAATAATGATGGATATAGACCTATCACCTTTTTATAATATAGAAGAGAGAGGTAATATTATTTTTGAAACCGCTAAAAAATATGATGTTACCCTTCTCGTAAAAGGTCCGTATGATTACATAAGTAACGGAAAAAAGTTAAAGATCAATCGAACAGGGTGTCCTGAAATGACAATAGGAGGGACTGGAGACGTTTTAGCGGGATTATGTGCCTGTTTTTTGACAACTGAGAATGAAATTTTTGAATCAGCTTGTTCCGCCGCCTTTCTAAATGGTTATATTGGCGAATTTTGTAAGAGTAATATTGGGTCTCGTTTTACCACAATGGATTTAATTGCTAATATAAATGACTCTATTTTGAATATTAAAAAAACATAAATTATCTTTTTTGTAAATCATTATGATAAAAGGTTGTACCCATTATTCGCACAAAATAAATTTTTAGATAAAAATTTATTAACATTTAACCTATTATTATAGTAAAGTTACTTTCAATTTTATCACTGAGAAAATTTTTGGTTGAGAATATATATGGGTACTCAAGTTTTTCTTATAAATCCAGATGGAACCACAAGTGAGATTACATCTCAAGGACCAATCAAAGATGTTTTAAAAACTGAAGATTGTTACGTTCTAGTTTCTGATGATACTAGAAAGGTGTATCTATGGAAAGGAATCGAGAGTAATGTAAGATCTAAGTTTATTGGCGCAAAAAGGAGTCAAGAAATACGTGGACAGGTCGGGATGCATTATGCAGTCGTTCCCCAAGATGAAGGGGATGAAGAACCTGATTTTTTAAAATTAATTGGTGGAAAAACTGAAGGAGGGATAGCTAAAGAGATTAAAGCAGAAGAAGCCCCTATTAGTAAAGTTGCGCCATCTATTCACCCATTAAGAGAAAAAGATCCATTTGGAATTCCAAAGCCTGCTGACGGTATGAATATAGCTGGAAGTAGAGATCGTAGCTCTCAAAATACAGGTCCATTGTATAGGGGGCAAGAATCTATGTCCCTTCTTATGGCAGATGAAACAAAAGTAAACTTTGAACAAATAATGCAAAAATTAGAAGAAATCAAAATACCAGATGGTTTTGAAAGAGAGTTAATAATCATTGGTAATCATGCTTATTCAGTTGTAGAGAGGGTACAAACATTTTTAGGTAAGAAACAGGTAACTAAAGAGATTTCTAAGGTTGGAGCTGTCCCTGAAGGAGTATTCTTTGCTGAAGATTACTCTCCAAGAATTTTATCTGAAAATGGTAAAATTCTGGCAATAGAATTCTTAAAACGTACAACTGGACCAAAAGATACACAAGTAGAATTTAAATCAAAAAAAGAGATTTTAAAAGATCAAATTAAAACTCAACTTGAAGGAAAGAAATAAATCCTTTTTTTAATACCACTTTTATTTATTGAGGATAAATATCATTAATTAATTTAGAAGCTCACTTAGGTAATTTTATGCTTCTATATTCATTATCTTTCATTTAATTTATGATTAAAATTGCTAAACTTTAAAACACCTTAACCTATTAGATGTATAAATATAAGTTTTTATATCTAAAACTTTTATTTAATATTAATTGAAAAAAAATAAATATACAAAGTAGCTAAGGACGTGAAATATGAGCGATTTAACTCCAGAAGAAGCACATTCTTTATCGAGATTCCTTGGTAATATTACCGAGCATACTGAATTGGAGGCTCTTGCATTAGTAACCCGGGATGGTTTACGTTTAGCATTTTCATGTATTCCTGATTACGAAGTTGACCCGGATTTATTTTCTAGTTTAAGTGCTGTAGTAATGCAAAGCGGTCAGGATGCTATTGATTCACTAGGATATACTCATTTATTAGAAGTTGTATTAAGGGGGGCAGATGCTTTCATCATATTAAGTGCAGCAGGTAGATTCTTCTTAATGGGTGCTAGCAGAAAGATAGAAGACTTAGGTAAGATAGTGACTGTGTTTCGATATTATGCTGGAGAAATCGCTAAACGTTACCCTCATAATTAGCATACAATCATTTTTTTTTAAGATTACAAGCCCAAACTAAACAAAATGAAAAATATGATTTTAGCTAAAAATAAATAATCCAAATTTTTAAATTGAATATTAAAAAATATTATGATGAGACATGAGCGAAATCAAAATTTTTGTTGATGTGAATGAAAGCACCTCAAATAAAGTAGTGATTTGTCAAGAGAACGCAAACAAGTTAGGTCTTTCAGAGGGAGCTTCGGTTGAAGTTGAGAATCCTGATAATAATAAAAAAGCTACAGCAACGATAGAAATTTCGAATATGGTCTTAGATTTTGCAGGACAAGTTTCGAAAAACATAGTTGATGAATTAGAGTTTGATGGTATTGAATTAGTTATCCGTCCTGTTAGTAGCACAGGTTTACCTGCTCCAAAATTACACATTCCAAAAGTTCCAACTCCAAAAGCCATTCCCATACCTCAACCTAGTGCTCCTGGACAACCATCGCTAACTCCCTTACCTACACCACCTTCTCAAGTAGTACCAGCTAGACCTACACCTCAGCCAACTACTGCACCTTTACCAAAAACTACTCCTACTCCTGCTCCTCAACCGGTTCCCACACCAGTTCCTCAACCTAGACCTACTCCAGCGCCAATACCACAACCTACTCCAGCACCAATACCACAACCTACTCCAAAACCAGAACCAGAATTAACACCAACTCCTCCACCACAGTATACACCTGCTCCGCCTGCTCCTGCACCTACACCTATACCTCAAATTGCTCCTATGCCACCACCACAGCCTGGACAAATTCCAACACAAGATTATGGGACTTCTGCTGCTCCTGCTGAACCATATCCCAATAAAATTGATGTCTATATGTTACAAAGTCAAAAAAATGGTGTTGTGTTATCACCGTTAGTTGACAATAGTATTGAGGGTGGTAGGGTACAATTAAGTTCTTCCGTTATTCAACAATTAGGACTCGCCCCAGGATTATTAATAGCATGGGAAGATCCTTTAACACGTTCAATAGGTTCTGCAAGAATAGCCCAAGCTATGATCAATCCCGGCGAAATTAGGATGAGTAGAGATACGAAAGATGATACAAACATTCATGCTCAACAAATAGTTGTATATTCAACTGAACCTCCAATCCAAAAAGCATCAGAGATAATGCTTGAAGTTCAATCCCAACCAAATTTAATGGGTTATTGTTTAGTAGGACCCCGTACTATGTATACACTATCAATCAAACAGGATGATGTTCTTGCATTCGAAGATGAACTCACTGGAGCTATAGGTGCTGGAAAAGTGGAGATTTCAGAAGCTGTTCCAGCTAATAGTATTGTTATTGATAGTGAGATCCTTGAAGCTTCTGGCATAGGTAGTTTTGAAGTAAAGGTATCTAAAAATCTTCGTCCTATTATTCCGCTACAAAATATAGCTCTTGGTATCTCTCCCATTTCAGGTGAAAATATGTGGGAGATAATAAGTACTGCTCGACAGAACGTTGATTCATTGAAAGGTTGGTTATCTAATTATATTATTTTTAAAGGTATTAAATTGAGATGGAATGCTGTAAATATAGCTTGTTCAATAATTAGGACCGTCCCAGATTTAACTGGTGATGTTCTCGCACAAATTACACCGAATACAGCAATTAATTTAACTCCAACTGGATTAGTACCATTTAACGCCATTCTGATTATTGATATAAGCAGAAGCATGATGGCGAGAGATGTCTTTGTTACGAACATTGCTCCAGCAATAGAAGGAATAAAAGCAGCTATGGAATCACGTGAAATCCAAGAGTTTTTAAAACATTTCAAAGCTGGAATTAATATTCCAAGAAGAATTTCAGCAGCTTTTGCAGCCGTATTATTTTTAAGTGAAAAAGTCGGAAGAGGTTTTGGTGAAAAAGTATCAGTTATTCGGTTTGCGGATGAAGCTCAAGTACTTCCTTTTGGAGGTAGCTTCTATATGGATTCCGCTAGTGGAAAGAAAGGAGTTCTTGAAGATGCTGCACGGATGATTGTTGATCGTATAGGAAATGCCTACGGGCAGGCTACCAATATGGGTCAAGCTATGATTAAAGCTCATCAAGTTTTATCAGAGTTTGAAATGATGAGTCCCGACCAGCCGACAATGATCGTACTTTTAACTGATGGTATCCCTACTGATGGAGACGCTTTCTTTAAATCAGTAAAGGGTTTTGCAGAAAATCCGAATGTAGTGATCTATATAGTTGGATTAGGAAATCCTGATGATGAGCTAATGGTTCGTGCCGCCTCTCTTTGTGGTGGTGAATACTTTAAACCAGAGGATGCTGGTGAACTGTTGATTTGGTATTCTAAACGAGCAAGAGATCTTACAGTAAAATTGAAAGCTCATAAGGAATAATGCTTATTTATTCTCTTTTAGTTACAGATTCTCTTTAATTAAATTTCAAATCTGTTCGTTGAATAAATCTCCGTTAACCTAACTTTATTTAGGAATGCAACATTAAAAAGAATTTATTTATTAGATATTAAAACGATAAGATTTGAAAATTATATGAAAACTGTTTTACATCATGCTCATCTTTTTGCGTCTAATCCTGATGAGAGTATTAAGTTTTACCAAGAAATGTTTGGAGCAAAAATTCTTTTTGATCTTGAGCTAGCAGGGGCCAGAAATGTAATGATTGCTATTGGTTCTTCAAAGATTAACTTTTATGACCAACCTCCTAAAGATACAGGTAAAGGGGCAGTGCACCACCTGGGGATTGAAACAGATGATCTTGAAGCTCTCGTTGAACATATGAAGAGTAAGGGGTATGAATTCAGAAAGCCAATAAAAAGTTTAGGTGTTTTGAAGTATGCTATGGCAGAAGCACCTGATCATGTGCTTTTAGAACTTTTTGAAGTTGTTAAAGATAAACTCCCCGAAGATCAATATAAAATAATCTCTGCTTTATAAGATTCCTATAAAATAAGTATAGAGATCATTTTTTTATATAAATTTATGGGCGGATTCGACCCTGCTGCTCCAATTGGTCCAGAAAATCAAACAGACATCGCAAGATTAGGAATCATGATTGTATTAGTACTCATTCCATCACTTGGAGTTGCTTTTTTCACATATTTATTTGGTAGATACTACGATATTAAGGGAGAGAAGGAAATCTGGCTAAATGAAAAAATGAAAAAGATAGATCAACATAAATAACCAAATATTTTTTTTATTTTATTTTTAGAATATCTCAAAAGTTTTAGTTTTTTTTTTAGGTTTTTTTCTGAAATATTCTTTATATAAAATTTTTATACTTAAATTTTAATAATAATTATAAGTAAAACTAACAAATTTTATTACTATGAAAGAAGTTAAAGTTCTGACAATCGACGATAGGGGAAGAATAGTAATTCCTCAGATAATTAGAAAATCATTAGGATTAACAACAAATTCTCAATTAATGATGGTAAGTGATTCCGAAACTAAAGAAATAAAAATCACACCAATAGGATTAGCTGATGAGAGAAATCCAATAAAACTAAGAATTACAATGAAAGATATCCCCGGAGCACTTGCTAAACTTGCCACAACCTTTGGAGAGCATGGACT
>JBHLJZ010000172.1:0-5445 GCA_048887165.1 Candidatus Hodarchaeota archaeon
CAATCTATGATTATTTTGATTTTTTTTAGAGTTTTTCAATATAGAATATATAATTCTATATAATTTCAATTGATAATTTAATTTTATTTATTGTGTATTAATCAATAAATAAGCAGTTTTTCTATTTGGAAATTCTGGAGTGAATTTAATTATAAATTTTCAACTTCGGACAGTAATTTATAGTTTATAAGAAAATCAAATTAAATTGATCACAAAAATTTTGAATTATATTATTATTAGTTATAATTTCGTATTTTTTTATTATTTTAGATTTTAAGGAGTCTTAAATTTTAATAAATAAAAACTAATTATCCAGAATAAATTTGGGGATAATAATAATATTAAAATATTTGATCTAAATCAATATTTAGAGCCTTTTAAATATATATAGCTTTTTAGTAAATAGAAAATAAACTAAAGCTAGTTAAACCTAAATATTTATAAAATTTAAATCACTATATTAAATTGACTTATTAAAGCATAGAATCTTAAAGAGGTAAATAAAAAGATTTTATAAGATTTAATGAAGTGAGCTGTATTTTAAAGCGCTTAACCGAATGCAGAGAAGGAAAAGATTATATTATATTTAATGTTAATGCTGGTTTTAGAGCTAAAAGTAGATTGGCTAATTTAGGAATTATTCCTGGAGAAAAGATTATTAAAAATAGATCTGCTCCATTTAGAGGACCTATAGAAGTGATTATAAAAGGCTCAAAATTAGTTATTGGAAGAGGTTTAGCTACAAAAATTATCGTAAGAGAATAAAATTATCATTAAATTTTTAATTAGAAGATGTAGTTTGAAGAAACTTAGAAATAAGCAAAAATATAAGAAAAGTTTAGAGAAAAAAAGTGAAGAGAAAAAAGAAGTCATAAATATCGCACTAGCAGGTAATGCAAATGTAGGTAAATCAGTAATATTTAATCAACTTACAGGTCTTTCTCAGACAATTGGAAACTGGCCTGGGAAGACTGTCGAAAGAATGGAAG
Source organism: Candidatus Hodarchaeota archaeon (assembly GCA_048887165.1). Lineage (GTDB taxonomy): Archaea > Asgardarchaeota > Lokiarchaeia > Sigyniarchaeales > SOKP01 > SOKP01. Next base: position 990 of record JBHLJZ010000172.1, read on the forward strand.
GTAATCTTGAATTTTTAGGATATCGGTTTAACATAATTGATTTACCAGGGATTTATTCATTATCAACTTATACTTTAGAAGAAATCGTTAGTAGGGAATATATCGTATCAGAAGACGTAGATGTTATTATCAATGTTATCGATGCCACAAATCTCGAACGGAACTTATTTCTTACTTTCCAATTACTTGAACTAAGGGTTCCTATAATACTAGCAATTAATCAAATGGATATCTTAAAAAAAAGGAATATTGATATAGACTTTGAAAAGTTTGAAAATATTTTAAAATTACCAGTTATCCCTGTTATTGCTGTTCATGGAAAAGGTGTCCATCAATTACTTGAAGAAGCGATAGAATTAGCTGTTTATCATCATGTTCATAAACATTATGTAGAGGATGGAAAAATAATTCATGAAGAATTGACTCACTCAATAGAGATATCGATACAAAATCAAATTTCAATAAAAAAATCTTTCCAATTTCCTGATTTGGGTTCAATTTTATCTTTTGGAAAAGAAGTGGAAAGTAAGATAAATGCTCTAAGAATAGAAATTAAAAGACTTAAAGAATATTTTACTCAATTTAATTATCCTAGTCGTTTTGTCGCTATAAAATTATTAGAAAATGACGAGGAAGTTGTAAAATTTTTCAAAAAAAATGGAAAATCAAAAAATATTCTTCTATTAGCTGAAAATTTCCGTAAAGAATTAGAGTTATATCATGGTGAAGATATCACTACAATAATCTCTTCTGAAATTTATAATAATATTAGAACGATAATCGAAGAAGTTGTAATTATTAAAACGGAAGGAGCCCGAAAAGTCTCATTAGCAGAAAAGCTCGATCATATAACTACTCACTCGTTCTTTGGATACTTTGTACTTATATTAGTTCTTTTTGCTACCTATTATTTCACATTCACGATAGGAGGTTTTTTTGGTGAAATTATTGATAGTATATTTAATAATTGGAGTGATATTATCTATGATACTTATGTTGGTAGTGATTTTTTTGTCCTTATTTTATGGAATGGCGCTATGGGGGGATTATTTGGTGCAATAGGGGGTGTTTTAGTATATGTTATACCCTTCTTCTTAATAGTTGAAATTTTACAAGATTCTGGCTATTTGCCGAGAGCTGCATTTCTTATGGATAAATTTATGCATTTTTTAGGAGTTCATGGTAAAACAATAATTCCAATGATTCTAGGTTTTGGATGTAATGTTCCTGCATGTACAGGATGTAGAATTATGGAAACTAATCGAGAGAAAAAAATATCTATAGCTTTGACTTCCTTAATCCCTTGTGCCGCGGTTATGATTGTGGCTTTAGGATTGGTTGGGAGGTATTTAGGACTTGGTTGGGTTCTAATTTTATTTATAATTAATTTTTCAGTAATAATAATTATTGGGAGAATATTGAATAAAATATTACCGGGGGAATGTACTGAATTGATAATGGAAATGCATGAATATCGAGTTCCAAATTACAATGTCATAATTAAACAGACATGGGTACGAACTAAAGAGTTTATTTATAAATCTATGCCGATTATAATTGTAATTGGGATTATAATGGAAATTTTATTTATTTTTCGGTTATTGGATCCTATTAATTTTGTTGTAGCACCAATTACAGTATTTTGGTTGGGATTACCATTTATTACAGGAATATTTTTGATTTATGGTATTTTAAGAAAAGAATTAACTTTAATCCTACTTCAACTTCTTGCAAATTCAATGGGCCTAACAATTTTACAATTAATGTCTCCTATTCAGATGATTGTCTTTAGTTTAGTAACTATGCTTTATATTCCTTGTTTTGCTACAATAATAATTATAGCTCGAGAAACAAATTGGAAATTTGCATTTCAGATTTCAATTTTAGAAATAGCTTTAGCTTTAGCAATTGGAGGTATAATTAACTGGGGTTATCTCATTTTTTCAAGTTTATAACTTTTATAATTATTTTGTTATTTTATGTGAGTTTAAATCGCCTCTTTAATAATAACCTCAATTAAATATTTGAAATCTATAATATTATTCGTAGATATAAATTTCAGAAGAATATAATGATAAATTTAGAAACGATACCCGCTACTATCTATATCGATTTGGAAGATAATGGAAAACCCCAATCCCTTTTTTGGTATCCTTTTAATTTACCAGAAAGAGTTAGAAATATTATTGAAATTAAAACAAAGTCAATTATTTCAGGAGATAATACCTTTATTCCAGAAGTATTGTTAATTTTTCCTATTTTTGAATTAAAAATAAAAATTCTAATCAAATATTTTGAAAAAGCACTCACTGCTCAAAAACAGAACTCATCAAAAGCAGCAATTATTTTCATATTTCAAGAGCATGATGACTTTCTTTTTTACAGGTATTTGAGTTATATTGACTCATATTTTGAGAAGCGAATTAAAAGAATTATTAAACTACAGAATTTAAATTCCGAAAATAGGGTAATTTTTGATGAAGTTATCAATCTTCATAATGATATACAAACTACCATAAAGTATTTGAGATCTAAAAGCAAATACATTCCCCAATTAGAAACTACTCCAGAAACTAAAATTGAATTAGAAAAACCAGTAAGATATAAATATAAGATCGTAGTTCTGGGAGATCCTTCTGTCGGAAAAACTTCGACGATTCTAAGATTCACGGATAATATCTTTTTAAGAGCTTATGTACCTACAATGGGATTAAATATCACGCAGAAAAGGTTCTATATCAATGAAATTCCCATGGAATTGGTTTTATGGGACATTGGAGGTCAGACTAAATTTGAAACAATTCGAAGACAATTCTACGAAGGAGCTAATGCTTTTATACTTGTTTTTGATATAAGTAGTCCTAAATCTTTTGCAAATGTTTCAAATTGGTATAATGATATAAATAATTATTTCTCTGAAAAAATTAAAATTAAAGGCTATTTAGCAGGAAATAAAGTTGATTTGGTAAGTAAAAGAATTGTAAGTCAGTTGGATGGTATCAGACTTGCAAGAGCTCTAAATCTTGAGTATTTTGAGATTTCTGCCTTAACGGGTGAAAAGATAAAAGAATTTTTCAATCAAGTCTCAAAAGTTCTCATTGATAAGGAATTGGAAAAACATACAACTGAAAAGAAACACAACTTTTTTTTTGATGATCAAAATTTATCATAAATTTTCTTCAAAGTTACGAAAAACCAAATTTTTTGTTAATCATTTTTCTTTTTGGAAAATAGGTTGAAAAATGAACACAATTTAAGGATTCAAATATTATATCTACCAATTTTTCTCTTTAGGATCAAATTTTAATTTGTGATCATTTCATTAATACAATTGTTTGATTTCGAATATTTTTATAATTGATTTTTTTAAATTTGTCAGTTTTGCAACTTCATGTTTTATTTTTCATTAATGATATATAATCTTGATCATTGAATTTTGGATCACTATCCGATTATTGGATTATGATCTTTTGCAGTATCGGTTTTCGAATTTTCGATCGAAAGGGTTTAAGAAGGTGATCGAATATATTGAAAATGACGAATATTTAAATATGAAATTAACTAAAATAATAATAGTGATAAAAAAATCACAATTAAAAAAATAAAATAAAAAGTGAAGTAAAAATGTGTAATAGCTGCAATTGTGATAGTTTTGATAGATGTTCAATAGTTGGATATAGTAATTCTCCAGGATTTTGTTGTTCAATGTGTGTTGGGTATAATGAAGAGTTAACCTGTCTTAAGGCAAAATTCACCATGAAAGATATAATTCCTGAAAAGGTTATTAAATCTGCAGAAAAATCATTAATAATTCCAAATGAATAAGGTGATAATTCATGTGTAATTTATGCATTTGCGAAAGGATAAATAATTGCTCAATAATGGGATATGCTAATTCTTTAGGATTCTGTTGTTCTGAATGCGTTAATTACGATGAGATGCATGCGTGTTTAAAAGAAAAGTATAGTGTAAGGCAGATTGAACCTAAAATTATAGAACTTCATCAAAAGTGGGAGGTATTAGGTAACGATGTGTAATAATTGTAATTGCGATAATTATGACAGGTGCTCAATAGTAGGATATATGCCAATTGGATTTTGTTGTTCTAATTGTGTTCTCTATAATGAACAGCGTACTTGTTTAAGTACAAAAACTAAAAAACCTACAGGAGAAAAAAGTAAATTAAAACCTGACGAAGAAATAAAGCCATTAAGTAGTTCAATCGAAGGAGGGCTTTTAAAAGTCGTAATTAAGAAAAAGGATGAAAAAATTCCAATATATATTGATCTCCAAAAACATTTGGAGTAAAAAAAAATTATTATTATTTTTGTCATTTTTAAATGGGGATATTAACAAAAATAAGAAGAAAAGTATTATTTTTTCATAGATTTTCAAAATAAATGGCTCTATTATAGGGAGAAAGTAAGTATGAACTACCAGAATTATGGAAGTTATT
>JBHLJZ010000173.1:0-5370 GCA_048887165.1 Candidatus Hodarchaeota archaeon
AAACATGGATTAAAAAGAATTTCTTCATGAAAACTAAAAATAATAAAGAATTCGAAGTAAATATAAAAACTCTCGATTCTGCTGTGAGAAAGCACTGCCTTAATTGTGATGAATTCACGGGAAAGTTTTCAGATGTTAGTATAGGAGCCGCTGGAGCACCAAAAGGGTATTCAATGATATTAATTAGAACATCAACCATTGAGAAAATTATAAATTCTATGCTTTCAGGGGGATATATTGAACAATTTATCGTACCACCTGACCAGAGCATTCAATGGAAAAATAAAAAACTGAATTGGTTTAAAAAGTTAATCTCTTTAAAAATCAATAAATAATTGAGCCTTATTTTTTCCCTTTTAGAGATAATCAGATATTCAATATTTTTTAAAAAAAAGGAAATTATTAAAAAGAAGTGTCGATAAGCTCATTGAAAGGGATTTTATGATTATTAGTGATATCATTATAAAAATCTACTTATTCAGTAATATAATAATCGCTTTCTATACTTTTATTATTAAGATTAATAATCTGAACATTCATTATAGGTAATATCTCATTAAAATCAACATTATATCCTCTAATTTTAATAAGTAATAATATGAAACTTAAATAAATTAGAGTTAAAATTATATAATATGATTACTCTTTTTCTCATTGGGACAGTGTTTTTCCTTTCCAAAAAATCTTAAAAAAATTTTGCTTTTAAAATATGACGGAATTAAAGCTCAAATCAAGGAGAAATGTGGCTACTGAGAGATCAAGAGACTCAATAATAATTGATTATTCAAGGAAGTCAAAATTACAAAGCAGTGTCCTAGTTATTGGTGGTGGGATTGCTGGGATGCAAACTGCTTTAGATCTAACTAAATTAGGTTTCTTTGTATATTTAGTAGAAATAAAGCCAACTATAGGAGGAACCATGGCACAATTAGATAAAATTTTTCCTACTCTTGATTGTAGTCTATGCATATTAGCTCCAAAAATGGTAGATGTATATAGAAATCCAAATATTGAGCTATATACTTATTCTTATATTAAGAAGATTGAAGGAAATCCTGGAGATTATCTAATTACATTAATAAAGAAAAGAAGATATATTAAAGAAGATGTTTGTAAAGGATGTGGGGATTGCGCTAACATCTGTCCAGTTAAAGGAATCCCAATGGAATTTGATTTTAATTTAAAAACCCGAGGATCAATTTATATTCCTTTTCCTTCATCAGTACCTCCTGTATATCTTATTGATGATTCTAAATGTTTATATTTAAATTATGGGATTTGCGGTCTTTGTGCTAAATTTTGCAGTGCCGATGCTATAGATTTCTCACAGAAACAAGAAGAATTAGTTTTAAATGTTGGTGCTATAGTTATTGCTACTGGATATATTCAAAAAATGCCAGATGAATATTTTAGATTCGCTGGAGAATCTCCAAATGTTTTGTCTAGTATGCAATTCGAACGTTTATTGTCAGCTAATGGCCCTACAGGTGGCGAAATCGTAAGATTAGATGATAGAAGACATCCGCGTTCAATTGCTTTTATACAATGTGTTGGTTCTCGTGACTTTCATCATCTTGATTGTAAGAGATATTGCTCGTTGATTTGTTGCATGTCTTCAGCCAAAGAAGCAATTGTTACTAAAGAACATGATCCATCTATAGAATGTTATATTTTCAATACAGAAATAAGAGCTAAAGGTAAAAATTTTTATGATTTCATCGAAAAAAGTAAAGAAGAATATGGTGTTAAATATATTAATGGTCGTGTCCCTATTATCAAGGAAAACCCAAAAAATGGAAACTTAAAGCTATCTTATGAAGATATTGATACTGGGATTGTTAAAAGTTGTGAGGTGGAAATGGTGGTGCTAGCAAGTGCCTTATTTCCTAATAATTCCTATTATAAATTATTGAATTGTTTAAATGCAGGGTGCTCTGATTTAGGGTATATTGAGGATGATAATCGAATTGAACTTGAAAAGAAAAATATTTTTTTTACAGGTTTTTCTAGAAAACCAGAAGATATTACTATAGCTGTTGCTGAAGGTTCTGCATGTGCTGCAAAAATAAGTGCAAAATTACATTCAGTAAGATTTCAAAATATTACAGAATTAGAGTATCCACCTGAAATACCTGTAAATATAGAGGATGAACCTAGAGTTGGCATTTTGGTTTGTCGATGTGGTATTAATATTGGAGGTTTTGTGGATGTTCCAAAAGTAATCGAATATGTTTCTAAATTGCCTTACGTTGTTCATGCTGAAGAAAATATGTATTCATGTAGTTCGGATTCCCAATTACAAATTAAAGAAATGATATTAAAATTTCGGCTTAATCGCTTTATAGTTGCTTCTTGTACACCTCGGACTCATGAACAACTCTTTCAAAATACTCTAAAAGAAATAGGATTAAATCCATTTTTATTTGAATTAGTAAATATTAGAAATCAGGATTCTTGGGTTCATCAGAACGAACCTGAAAAAGCTACTGAAAAAGCTTGTGATTTAATTAGGATGTATTTAGCAAAAGTGATTAATTTAAAACCTTTAAAAAGAATTAAAGTTAATATTAAACAATCAACATTAATAATTGGGGGCGGTATAGCAGGTATAATTGCTGCTCGCAATTTATCAGACCAAGGATTTGAAGTTTATCTTGTAGATATGAAATCTGCCCTTGGAGGTAATGCACTTGAATTTGTTAATTTATATTATATATCTTTTACAAAAAATGATATTTTAAGAGAAATTAATTATTTGAAAACTAGGTCTAAAGTTCATATCTTATTGAATTCAAAAATTATTGATATCCAAGGTTATATTGGAAATTATCATGTTAAAATAAAGAATCTTATAGATTCTTCAAAAGATTTAGAAATTACTATAGGTACAATAATAGTTGCTACAGGAACGAAGCAAATAAAGACAAATAGATGGAATGATTTATCCCAAAAATATATTAATCGAATCATGACTCAAACTGAATTAACAGCAACAAAAAGTAAAGATTTACCTACATTTAAAGATGCTACTATAATTTTATGTGTTGATCAGAGAAAAAATGAATTTAATAGAGGCGATAATGTAAAGAGTTATTGTTCGAACATTTGCTGCGGCGTTGCATTAAAAAATATCGAAAAACTTCTAAATATTAATCCAGAGGCACATTTGCATATTTTATATAGAGAATTCCAATTTTCAGATTTAAAAGCAGAAAAATTATGGCGAAAACTTCGAATAAAAGTTACTTTTGAAAAATATAATTCTATCGATGATATAATAATTACCGATAATAATGGTAATTTTCGTATTACTTATAATAATGTAGGTGCTGGAACAAAAATAACGTATAATACCGATTTATTAATATTAGCTACACCAAAAGTTCCTGTGGATGGAACAGAAGAACTAGCAAAGATGTTAAAAGTTCCGATTACTAAAGATGGATTTTTTTTAGAAGCAGATCAAAAATTAAGACCTATAGACTTTGCAACAGAAGGTATCTTTATGTGTGGAGGAGCTCATTGGCCAAAATGGATAGATGAAACTATTACTCAGGCCTATGGGGCGGCTGGAAGGGCAGCAATATTAATGACTAGGGGAGAAATAGAGACAGAGGGTATTATTTCTCATATAAATGAAAAAAAGTGTATAGGCTGTGGTCGTTGTATTGAGATTTGTCCTTATAATGCCATTGATTTAGTCGAAATTACAAAAAAAATGGGATTATATACTGTTAATATAAAGAAGGCTAAAATAATTGAAGTTATGTGTAAATGTTGCGGGGCATGTGTTACAGAATGTCCAGTGGATGCTATTGATCAAAATCACTTTAGTAAAGTCCAAATTAATAAAATGATTGATTTGTTAACTGGAATTGATTTACAAATGCATTAAGAAAAATTTAAAGAATTTAAATTAAAAAAAAAGGAATTATTATGTCAAAAGCGAAAAGTGAAGTAAGAAAAGATGAAAAATGGACTCCCCAGATACTAGTCTTTTGTTGTAATTGGTGTAGTTATGCTGGAGCAGATTTAGCTGGGGTGTCAAGATATCAATATCCGCCTAATATTAGAATTATTAGGGTAATGTGTTCGAGCAGAGTGACTTCTGCTTTTATTTTGAGAGCTTTTAGTGTAGGGATTGATGGTGTTTTAATTATTGGATGTCATCCGGGTGATTGCCATTATATTTCTGGATTTGAACAAACTAAAATCAGAATGACGCACCTTGCTCATTTATTGAAAATGATTGGAATTAAAGAAGAACGATTTGGGTTATATTCAATTTCAGCAAGCGAAGGGAAACAATTTTCAGAATTAATAACAAATTTTACACAAACAATTAAAAAGTTAGGGGCATCGAAAATTCCGAAACAATTAGGTATTTTAGAATTCAAATTTGAATCTCTCTAAGAAATAAGAACTACTGGGAAATTAAGTGAAGCTGAAATAGGCACTAACTAAATAACTTGTATTATTCAAATAATCAAGAAAAAAATATTTTTTATAATATCAATTTATTATTTTTAATATTCGTCAGGCATAGTTTTTAATTCTGCTAAAGTAAAAACAGGTCCATCGACACAGACAAACTTATTGCCAATATTACATCTTCCGCATTTACCAATTCCACATTTCATTCTCATTTCTAAAGAGTTTAAAATTTGCTCATCTTTCCAACCTAAGTTTACTAATTCAGCTACGGCAGTTCTAATCATAATAGGAGGACCACATACCACCGCCATAGCGTTATCAGGAGAAGGGGCAACCTTTTTGACAATTGCTGCTACAAATCCTACTTCGCGAGTCCATCCTTCCTCTTCTCGATCAATTGTTAATACAACCTTAATATCATCCCTCTTTTCCCATTCTTCAAGTATATCTCCATATAAAACTTCACCGGTATCACGATTGCCGTAAATAACTGTAATATCCTTGTAATCTTTTCTGTATTTATCATCTAATAAGTAAATTACGAGTGAACGCAAAGTTGAGAACGCAAATCCACCTCCAATGACAACTATATTCTTTCCCTTCATCTCTTCAATTGGCCACCCATTTCCTAAGGGCCCTCTCACTCCAACAGTATCACCAACTTCACAATTATGAAACCCCGTTGTAACAGTACCCATTTTCTTAATGGTGAATTGTATTGCTCCTTCTTCCGTTGGTGAAGATGCAATTCCAATTGGACACTCACCCTTACCAATTAAACTAATTTCAGCAAACTGGCCTGGAATGTAATCAAAGCTTTTATAATCTTCTTCTTTTATGAACTCTAATTCCAGTGTTTTTATATCATTTACTTTATTTTCGGAAATTATACTTTTGATTTTTGTAAGCATAGGAATGTAGTGATTAGGCACTTAT
>JBHLJZ010000174.1:0-5347 GCA_048887165.1 Candidatus Hodarchaeota archaeon
CCTCCCGTTACTGGAATTAGAACACTATATGCTTCAACCGGTGGCCTTATGACTATTTGGTTAGCAGGTATTATAATTCCCATAAAAATTCATAAAAATAATGTTGTTAATTGATTAATTTAGAATAACTTAACCAATTTTATTAAAGAAATAATAGAATTTAGATTTTCTCTTTATAAAAGTAATAAATTTTGATTAATTTTTTTTTTAAAGTATAATTTATTTCTTTATTGAAATTTCTTCAATTTAAATATTTATTAAAAAAGGGTATTCTAATTGAAAAGATCCTTTGAAAATGAAAAAGAGATTTTATATACTTTTAAGATCGTTATAGTTGGAGGTCCTAGTGTTGGGAAAACATGTCTCTTTAATCGATTCTGCTTTAATTCTTTCAATTTTGATACTTCAATGACAATTGGACTTAACTTTCATTCAATAAATTTAAAAATTTTCAATAAAAATGAGCATAATTTTACTAGAGAACTTTATGTTGTTAATTCTATTTTCGATTTTGGAGGTCAGGAACGCTTTAAGCCTTTAATTCCCAAATTTATCGGAGGTGCAAATGGTGCATTATTAGTTTTTGACTTAACTAATAGAATATCATTAGATATGCTTGATTTTTGGTATAATGCCCTTTTAAAATATGCCGAGGGTTCAAAAATTCCAAAAATTCTAGTAGGCAGTAAAAGTGATTTGTTAGAAAACACACCTGAAGAAAAAAGTATCCATCGAGATGAAATCGAACGAATAATCAAAGAAAAGCAACTAGATGGATATCTCGAAACATCTGCCCTTAAAAACTATAATGTGTTGGAAGTATTCAAAGGATTAACTAATTTTATGTTAATAAATCAAGATGTACCATATATTGTCTTATAGTTTATATGAAAATTTATTAGAAATCTCTCATATAAATATAATCTGAAAATTCGTTGAAAAATACCTTCTGTTCTTTGTTTAAGTCAGGATAGATATTTTGTAAATAACTCTTTGCTTGAGCTATCAAGTTTTTAGAGAAATGTTCAGCGATTATTATGGCATTAGTCTCAGCGAAAATCTGCATGACATCTTTAATATCATTTTTGTTAAGTTCATCTTTTCTATAAATCTCATTTAATATTCGTGATTGTTCTTCATCTGTATTTTGGACAGCAAATATGTAAATAACTTTTTTTTTCTTATTTTTAATATCGTCTTTCATATCCAAAATATCGTCTCGAATTGCATGTGCTTGGCCAATTCTCGACATTGCTTGACTAAGAGGCTCTATTTGGTAATGTAAATTTCCTTTAGCGAGGATAGCTCCTATTTTAACTGCCTTTTCTAATAAGCTTGCTCTCTGTAATTCAGCTATATCAAGATATTGTTCTAATGACATAGTAATTTTATGATAATTCATGTATTCTTCAATAATTTGTCCTTTTATTAAATGATCCATTGCTGTCGTATATTCGTTAATCGCCATTAACTTAAGATTTTCAGGAAATTTAGAAGCTTTCATCACATTTAAACCTAATAAGTATCCTTGGGTTCCGCCTAAAATGCTCATATCTCTACCATACATATTGATTATTTGATCTTTATTAGGTGCATCCAGATTTTTATAGACTTTATTGATTTCATTCTTTAATTGCTGATGAAATGAGGGTTTTTCTCTTCTTTCTTCATCATCGTCAATAAGATCGTCATGAATAATATAGCCACTATGTAGTAATTCTACAGCTATTGAGACTTTGCGTGTTTGTTCGATTTGATTACTCAAATAAATTGGATTTACGATACCGATAAATGCGGCAATTAGTAAAATTGGATGAAGTCTTTTTGCTTTCTCATTTAGAATAAATTCTTTTAATTGGGAAATAAAATCTTGTAAAAATATTTCCTCTTCAATATTACTTAGAGAGTTAAAATATATTTCTAATTCTCTATCTATTGCCGCTTTCTCTGATTTTAAGAATTCTTCAATCATAATATTGTATCATCTATCATAATGTATCTTAATATATATCAAGATTTTTAAAATTAAAAAATATTAATTTATCTTTTTATGTTAACAATATTTTTATTTATTTTTAAACAATTAATTCTTAAATCTGTTATTTTTATAATAAGAAGGAATGGAAATTATGTTAATTGGAGTTATATCAGATACGCATGATCATCGCGATAATATTTTAAAAGCGATAAGGATATTAAATGAAAGAAATGTAGGTGCTGTTATTCATTGTGGAGATTATGTTGCGCCATTTGTTAAAAAATGGTTTGATAAGTTTAATGATAAAATAAAAGAGAATTTTTTTGGTGTTTTTGGGAATAATGATGGAGAACGCTTATTTCTAAAGAAAAATTTAGGGCAAATATGTGAATTTGCTGAAAATGGTAATGAATTGATTTTAGAAATAGAGGGTAAAAAAATCTTTGCTTCTCACATGCCTAACCATGAATCCATCGAGGCCCTAGCTAAATCTGGACAGTTTGATATTATTTTAACAGGACATACTCATGTTATCGTTAATAAGAAATATGATAATGGTGTTTTAGTTGTAAATCCGGGAGAAGTATGTGGATATTTAACAGATAAAGCTTCTTTCGCTATAATCGATACTAAAAAGATGGAAACAGAAATCATTCAAATATAATGAATAAACGATGCAGAATTTTGAACCTCAAAAAATATATGAAAATTTTAAGAAAAATAAGTTAACAGAGATTTGTTTGATGATTTGAGCTTGAGAAAAAGTCCAATCGAAATTTTTTCTGAATCGCTTTGGAAAGTAATAAAATATGATAATAGTTATTATTATTTTAAATTAAATAGAGACGGTACGTATACTATAGTTTAAATTAAAAATAATTGAGTTTTTAAAAGATTTTTTTATAGATTTACCATTATCGTTTATTATGGTATTACCTTTAGAGAAGATAACTGTTTTAGATTTAACCCGCATGCTTCCAGGTCCATATTGTACGATGATTTTATCGGATTTAGGAGCTAATGTTATACATGTTAATGATCCAAAATATCCCTACGGAAATCCACCGCCCTTCTTCCAGAAGGGTAGATATAAAGAGAGCGCCTTTAATTCAATCTTAATGCGAAATAAAAAATCAATCGCGTTAAATCTGAAAAAAAAAGAGGCAATAGAGATTTTATATGAATTAGTGAAAAAGGCTGACGTTGTTCTTGAAACATTCCGCCCAAAAGTAACAAATAGGTTGAAAATTGATTACAATACGTTATCAAAAATTAACAATTCAATTATTTATTGTTCTTTAACTGGATATGGTCAAAATGGTCCATATGAACAAATAGCGGGTCATGATTTGAATTATATTGGAATTTGTGGCATATTAAATCTAAATAAAGAGAGAAAAATCTCTGGATTAAAAGATCAACAACGTAAACCAATAGTTCCAGGGGTTCAAGCCGCAGATATAGGAGGAGGTTTAGTATCTACAATCGCTATTTTAGGAGCGATAATTGAGAGAGAGGGGAATCCAGAGAGAAAAGGTCAATATATTGATATTTCAATGACGGATTGTGTATTTTCATTTATGCCAATGGCAGCAGCTTTTGAATTTTCTAAAGAATTAAATGATGGTATAGTCGCACCAAAGAATCCCTTACATGGAAATTTTCCATTTTATTCTGTATTTCGGACTAAAGATAATAAATATTTATCAGTAGGGGCTATTGAAGTAAAATTTTGGCGGGAGGTTTGTAAAGGTCTTGGACGTGAAGATTTAATAGTTAAAGGAAACACATTAGGTAAAGAAAGAGAAATTGTCTTTCAAGAAATGCAGAATGAATTTTTAAAGAAAACACAAGAGGAATGGATGAAAATCTTTATTAAATTAGATTCATGTGTTATGCCAGTAAAGAGTTTTACAGACGCATGTGAAGATCCTCAAATTAAGGCTCGTAAGATGGTTGTAGAATTAGATCATCCAAAATTAGGAAAAGTTCAAAATGTTGCTTCTCCAATTAAATATTCACGAACTCCTTTAACTATTAGAACTCTTGCACCTAAGATAGGGCAACATACGATAGAGATAATGAAGTGGTTGGGTTATAACGAAGATGAGATAAAAAATTTTAAAAGAAACGGTGCAATTTAAAATCTGGATCTACTTGAAATTTAATCCTAATAAAATTATTATTCTTTTGCTTCATATTATTATTTAAGTAAATCCATAAAAGTGTATTATAATTGCCTGAATTTTGTAGTCATTGTGGAAAACCTGTAAAAAAAGGATATGATTTTTGCATAGAATGTGGAAAACCTATTTCTCAAGAAGATGTTGTTTCGAGTAAACACGAAGAATCGCCTATGATAAAGAATGAAAAAAAGGAATCCAATTACATTCTTAATTCTGCTCACCGTAAAATCTTATTACGCAAAGTTTTCCCAGTTCTATTGATTGGATCTATTATCTGGTTATGTAGTGAGCTCATTTTCAGTTACTTTTTCTCAGAATTAGAAATCACTAATCAATTTCTTATATTTTATATCTCAATGATAATTGTAGATGCATTATTATTTTTAGTCTTATTTTTTGCTTCGAAAGCAAATAAGGTTTTCTTAGGGCTTCTTTTCTTTTTCTCATTTTCTTTCATTGCTGGAATATTAAGCTTACCAATAGTTATTTTCACTGAATTCTTACCACAAGTTCATATGTTTGTTAGTTTATCATTAGGGGCTAATTTTATCGTATATTTTATAGCAATCGTATTAAGGGAAAAATATTTTTCTAAAGGATATATTTGGGCTCATATTATTTTGTATGGATTTGGATGCTTAATAGTGGAAATTGTATTTATTATCATTTTTAATATACAAAATTACTTATTGACAATTCCGGTTTCTTTAGCTTATATTTCTGTTGTAGCACTAACGATAATGTTTTACGGAGCAAAAGTGGTTAAAAAAAGAGAAAAAAGCCCTTGGTTATTGATTAATTTTAAAATTCTTGGTATTTTGTTTGTGGCACTTGCATTAGCAGTTGTTATTGTTGTTATAGTACTAATAATTATTCTTTTAGCGATAGCATGCGGAGATTCTAGTTTTGATATTGGGAGTATTAGTTGGGGTGGGTCAGGAAGGAGAAAAAAAAAGAAGAATTAAACCTTAATATTACTAAAGAAGTGAAAATTTTCTCTCTTATACCTTTTCCTATTATAGAATTGAAAAATTAATAAAGATCAAATTCTATTTTAATTATAAGGGTATATATTATTATGTGCCTAATTAATTGATGAAGATGAATGAAAAAAAGACTTCTCAACCATGCAATACGTCGTGTCATCCCAAGAGTATTGTTGATGTATTTGAATTAATAAATA
>JBHLJZ010000175.1:0-5309 GCA_048887165.1 Candidatus Hodarchaeota archaeon
TAAAAATTCAATAAGTTAATGCTTACGGTTTTAAACAATAATTATTCCAATGGAAATAAAGGAGTATAAAAAAGTAATTAATTATTACAAATTAAATAGAATATTATCGAAAATTAAATTTCATCCTAACGTGGGATGTAATAATATTCATTAATCCTTTTTTGATAAATATCTTTATTGCTACCTGCTTTGTTGACACGTGGTCTTTTAGTAGCTGAATCTCTTCTAAATGTTATTCCCATCATTTTTAAAAATGTATTAAACCCATCTCTCAAATTTTGAGGCGGTAAAGCATTCCCATTTATTCCAGGATTACCCTCAAAAACTACTATTGAATCTGCTATAAAATCTTGCGTTATAATGTCGTGCTCAACAACGAAACCAGATTTCTTTAATTCTTCAATTGATTTCCTAATTAATTGAGCAACCTGTAATCTCATTTCGACATCTAAAAAAGCTGATGGTTCATCTAATAAATAAATATCAGCTTCACTAGAGAGACATTTAGCAATCGCTACTCGCTGTAATTCACCCCCACTTAATTCAGAAAAATTCCTCTCTTTTATATTTTCTAGATTTAAATTATTAATTAATCTCTTCTTATACGATTGACTCAAATGGGGTTTTAATTTTATTTTTGCAATAAGATCAGATACTAGTCCTTCATCTTCAATTTTAATATACTGAGGTTTAATTATTACCTTTAAATCCTGATTGTCAATATCATTATTTATCTCAATTTCTTCAGTAAGAGCTTTACTCTTAGTATTTATAATATTTGCAATCGAATTTATAAACGTAGTTTTCCCAATTCCGTTTGGTCCTAAAATTCCAATAATCTCACCAGCATGGATTTCACTCCCAGAAGCAGTCAAGTGAAAATTACCCAATGAAACATCAATATCTTCATAGGGAAAAATGACATCTCCTGAGTCAAATAATGATTCCTGAGGAGGACGTTCATGGAATATAATAGGATCATCTCTAAATCTCACATTTTCATCTTTAATATATCCATTTAAATAAATATTAATGCCTACTCTAACACCTTGAGGATGTGATACTATCCCATAAACACCAGGTTGACCATATAAAATTGAAACGTAATCACTCAAATAATCTAAAATAGCTAAGTCATGTTCAACAACTATTATAGTTTTGTTTTTTTCTGATAAGAACCGAACTAATTTTGCCATTTTAATTCTTTCACTTACATCTAAATATGAACTTGGTTCATCAAACAAATAAACATCAGCATCTTTAAGATAAGCAGCAGCAATGGCCACTCTTTGCAATTCTCCCCCAGATAGAACTGCTATTTCTCTTTCTAGAATTTCTGTGAGGTTCAATTGCTCCGAAATCAAATCTAGTTGTTCTCCCTCATCATTTTTTTTCAAAAGATCAAAAACATTTCCAGAAACGAATTTAGGAATTACAGTAATATTTTGAGGTTTATGGACAATCTTTATTTTATTCTCTTTAAGGTCGATGAAATATTGGTGAAGTTCAGATCCTTTATAGTGTTCAATTATATCTTTCCAATCTGGAGATTCATCACCGAACCTCCCAAAATTTATTTTTAGTTCATTCGATAGTATTTTTAATAATGTACTTTTACCAATTCCGTTTTGACCAATGAGTCCAAGGACTTTTCCTTTTTTGGGAATTGCCATCCGAAATAGTGAAAACTGATCCTGTCCGTATCGATATGAGATTTGATTTTCTAAAGGATCGGGTAAGTTTACAATACTTATAGCATTAAAAGGACATTTTTTAATACAAATACCTTCACCTGAGCATAGACTTTCTGTAATTATCACACATTTCTCATCAGGGCTTAAAACTATTGTTTTATCACCAGTTCTTACTCGGGGGCAATACTTTATACATGGTTTTTCCCCAAAAGGGCTACATTTATTTGGTTTACAAAAATCCTTGTTTAAAACAGCGATCCTCATTATCTAACTCACTATCATATAGAATCAAGATTGAAAAATATAATTTACTTACCTTAGATATACTATTAAACATAATAGAAAAATTTTTGTAATAAAAAATATTATCTAATTAAAGTATAAGCTTTATTGTGAAGAAATTTTGACTGAAGATTTTTCTGTCCATTGGCTAGAAGATATAGTTGAAGAAATCTTATCGCATAAACCTAGAGAAATAACACTTTCTACAGGTAAGACTCCATCAGGTCATATTCATTTAGGAATTTTGCGAGAAATAATAATTTGTGATACTTTAAGAAGAATTTTCGAAAAAGATGGTAAAACAGTTAACAATTTGCTATTCTTCGACAGTCTAGATGCTGCTAAGCGTTTTCCTCCATATATTCCAACAAATTTTCAAAATGAACATATCGGAAAGCCTTTTGCGATTATTCCTTGCCCTTATGAAGAATGCAAATGTGAAAGTTATGCCCGTCATTTTGGAAATGAATTAATAAATGTATTTACTGATTTTGGTATAAAAACAGAAGTAATTTGGTCTCATGTGTTATATACAACAAAAAAAATGCAAGAAAAAATAAAAATTGCTTTAGAAAATACAGAATTGATTAAAAAGATCCTAAGAAAGTACATATTACCCACCTTAAAAGAAGAAGATAAAGAAGATTTCATTGAAATGCAGAAAGATTGGATGCCAGTAATGGTAATTTGTGAAAAATGTAATAGAATTCAACATCGTGATAATGATGGTTCTATCAAACCAAATAGGGTAAAAGATTATCTTCAAAATGAAGAAGCAGTTTCATATATCTGTGAAGCGTGTGGATACACTGGAACCCTTTCGATTTGGAGTGGGAAATTAAAATTGAATTGGCGTGTGGATTGGCCTGCTAAATGGGCTTTATATAAAACTACATGCGAACCCGCTGGGAAAGACCATAGTGTCAAAGGGGGTGCTTATGATACAGGAATTGAATTATGTCAAGCTTTATATAACTATGAAGGCCCCGTCAAAGTTCCATATGAATGGTTAAGGTTAGGAGAAAAAGATATGGGGACTTCTAAAGGACATGTTTTTACTCCAAAGAATTATTTAACTCTCGCAGATCCTAAGATTTATAGAACATTAATTTTAAGAACCAATCCAACAAAGCATATTACGCTTAGGATTGAAGAACTTCCACAATATTATGATTATTATGAAAAAATGGAAAATGTGTTTTACGATAAAGAAAAAACAGAAAATCCTGAAGAATATAGATTTTTCAAGTACATTTTCCCCTTAACTCAAGTAAAAGATGTACCTAATTCAAAAGTTAATAGATTACCATTAAAACTTTTAATGTTTTTCGCCCAAATTCAAAATATATTAAGTCTAGAAAAGCTTTATGAAAAAGCAGAGTCTTATATGATAAGCCATAATTTTAAAAATGTAATTACAATACAAGAATTCGAAGCACTTCTTTCCCAAACTAAAAATTGGATTGAGAAAGTTAAAGAAATATTGGAGAATGAAGAAGATACTAAAAGAAAAAAGGAGATCATGAGAAAATTAGAGTTTTTTACCATTCCTGAAGAAATTGATGAAACGATAATAAAGAAAATGGATGAAAGTCAAATAAAAGGGATTCGTCTTTTAAGAGAATATTTAAAAGAAAATGTAGCTTTAGATGCGGATTCTATTCAAAATAAGATCTTTTCTATAGCAAAAGATGATTTAAATCTTCCCCCAAGAAAATTATTTGAATCAGTGTATCAAATAATATTAAATAAAAAAAGTGGACCACGGTTAGGACCATTTTTATCCTTATTAGATAAAGCTTGGTTATTAGAAAGATTTAATATCTGATTTTTTGAATTTGAATCTTGGAAGAATAATATTTTAAATTAGCTTTCCTTCTTTTTCCTTCTGAATAATTTTCTTTTTTTCTTTTCTTTTAGGGTTGAATAACAATCAGAACAATAGGAGAAAGCCTCAGAAACCATTTCTCCACATTTCTTACAATGCTTATGTGGATATATATAAGTATCCACTTTTTTTTTATATCGTTCGAATTTACTCAAATTAAATCTCTAGTGACTTTTACATATATAATTACCAATGAATTATAACTTTTTCACTCCATTCTTATCAATTCTAACTTGATAAAATTTAGGGTTTCTAAGCTTTTCTCTAATTTCAACTGGATAAAGAGGAAATTTTGAAGAATAAGGTCCTTTCCCATTAATAAAATCATTTAATTTGTCACGCCAATAATTTAAAACGTTCTTTATTTTATTTGGATTGACTAACGCAAAAACAGACCCCCCTCCGCCAGCACCTGTTAATTTAGCACCATAAACTTCTGGATATTCTTCTATAATTTCAATTAAAATGTTATTTATTAATCCTATTCCATATTCAAAACCAGCTTCTTTCATTATCAGATTCATAATGATAGTATTCTCCTTAAAATACTTTCCTAATTCAACCCAATCACGTCGCATTATTGCAAATCTAGATTTCCAAGCAATTTCCGCTAGTTTTTTATAATTACTTAAGAAAACCGGATTATTTTGTAAATATAATTTCCTCAATTTTCCGTGTACATCTCCACTTTCATGAAGTAACCCAGAATAACAAATTATTATAGGAATATCATTTAATTCGTATATGAGATCAATTCTATCATAGATTGCTAAAGGCTCTTCTGAAATTTCTTTATGATGGAGTTTTCCATAATATGAACAGAAACTTAAACCTCCTCTACTTATTACATATCTGTCTGCATATCCAGCAGTAATTTTTAAATCTTCATCCTCAATTTTAGTTGCCATCTCTGCAATAATGTCTTTATTTATTGGAAATTCATTACTTTGTAATCTATTGATATTATTATAGAGATCAAAATAGTTAGCAAGTCCAAAGAGAACTGCAACTATAATAGCAGCGCTTCCACCAAGACCACTTTGTTTAGGAATTGTTGTAATTAATCCAAGTTCGATATGTGACTCTAAGAAAATGGACTTAAAATAAGAACTCATTTTAAAAAATCGATAAATACTAGCGTAAATTAGTTTATTTTTCCCTTGTAATTTTTTCCTAATTTCTTCTTCACTTTTCGAAAGTTTCTCTTCACTTTTCAATTCAACACAATATTTATCTGCTAATTTTATTACAGTATATATTTTTAATCTACTCTCTTTTTCATTTCTTTTAATATAGAAAAATGCAGAAAGAGGGTCATTTATACCATTTATAGCGACAGAGGGCATCCAGTAATCTCCCTCGACAGCATCTAAAGGATTGATTATATTTATTCGTGATGGTGCTTGTATTACAATATCTGGTTTTAAACTAAATAAAAATTTATT
>JBHLJZ010000176.1:0-5169 GCA_048887165.1 Candidatus Hodarchaeota archaeon
GTATGAAACAAGTTGAAGAGTTAGTGGGAGTATTTGGAAATACACCAGCTTCAGTAATCAGTAGAATTGTAGAACACTTTTTTGATTATGGAAAATTTGATGATGTTTTAGGCAAATTAAGAGCTAAAAAGAGAGAATTATATCCTCCTGATACACAAACAATCCATAAAAAAATTATAAATCTATTTAAAGCAGCAAATAAAATTCCATTTCAAGAATTTTGTGATTTCTTAGAAATTGATAAAAAATATGCTTTTGAAAATTTACATATTTGGACGGAAAAATACAAAATTCGAGTCATTGAAAAATATGTTATAAAAGAACCTGGCGATGAGAAATAAAAAAATTTTAACTTTAACCTAATAATAAATTAGGATTTTTAAGTTGACAGAAATATTAAAAATCTTAACTTCCTTATCCACCGAATATGTCAAAAAAATTATTTGAAAGACCTAATGTCCAATCTAATAGAGAAGTAATGACACCAACAATAATAAAAAAAACAAATAAGGCAAAACCAATTAATAAAGCATATTCAACAAGATTACCACCATATTCATCAATGATAAATTGTTTAATCTTTTTTTTTACTTTTTTAATGCTGTTATTAAAATTTTTCATCATAATGAAATCTTTTATTATGAATTTTATTTTCGTTTTTTTAAACAGCACTAAAAATTTAGATGAATTTAAGATAAAATCACATTTTAATTGCCTTTAAAACCTCGTCGAGCTCATTATCATCTGCTTGATTACGAGGAATTTTCATAGAAAATCTAGCATCATTCTCGTTTCGAGGTATTATATGTACGTGGAAGTGATTAATAACTTGACCAGCAGCTCTAAAGTTATTTTGAAGTATATTATATCCATCTAGATTCAATTTATTGTGAATATTAAGAGCAATTCTTTTAATATCTTTAAATAGTCTTGCTAATTCATCATCAGGAATTTCCTCTATATTAGGATAATGGTTTTTAGTTATAACAATAGAATGACCTTTTGAAACAGGAAATATATCGAGGAAAGCCATGTTATAGTCATTTTCAAATATCAATTTCGATGGAATTTTTCTTTCGACAATTTGACAAAATATACAATCTTTTTCTCTCATCATTATATCACTACTATAATTTTAATGTTAATTTACAAATCAAATATTTTTTTTGATTTTATTTAAATTTTTAAAAAAATTTCCAGAGTGTTCAAATTTTTAATAGTTAAAAAATCTCATTTATTACTCTCTTATATTTATGATTAAGATGTATCTGGAAGATATAATATCTCTTTTAGAAAACAAAATAGCTCCAAAAAGTTTTAATGTAGATTCAGAAATTTATGGAATTCATTATGGATCAAAACAGAACGATAAGGTTATTAAAAAAGTTCTACTGACTGTCAATTTAGACTTAGAATCGATTCATTTTGCTATAAAAAATAAAGTAAATTTAATAATATCAATTTATCCTTTAATAACTGAACCACTAACAAAATTCAATTCAAATTTAATAAATAAATTATCTTTATTATCAAAATTTCCAATTACGATATTCGCTTTAAACTTAGCTTATATGGGAGCACAAGGAGGCGTCACAGACACGATTATGGAAGCATTATATCTGCAACTAGATAAAATTTTTGAAATTAAAACGTCTGATAAAACTTCCGTACCTATAGGTAGAATTTGTTTTCCAAAAAGATATATTAAAAATGAGAAACCAATAACTTTAGAAACTCTAATTAAACGTGTTAAATCAAATTTAAAGATGAAAACAGTTAACTATGTTGGTGATATTCAGAAAATCATTGAAAAAGTATGCATTATCGCGGGAAATCTGAACTTTTTAAAAATATTAAAAGAAAGTATAAAAGAAGAATGTGATTCCTTTGTTATTGGAAACATCGACTACTTTTTGGCTTCATATGCTAAAGATTTAGGATTAACTCTAATTGAAGTCTCTCAATATGAAGCTAACTTATTATCGGTTAAAAAATTATATAACATTTTAAGTTTACAATATCCCCATGAAGAATTCTTTATCTTCGATTCAAAAAGTCCGTTAAAAACGTATATATAGCCCATTTGATGAATTTTTAATAAAGTTTATTCTTAAATTCTAAATTTTGAAATTACCATTGTTAAAATCCGATTTAATTAAATTTAAAAATCTTTAATACACTTCTTTTTTAATTAAATACTTAATAAAACTTAAGGAGAGATAAATAGGATGGTATTGTTAGAGTATAATGGTAAAGAACCAAAAATAAGTCCGAATGCATATGTTAGCCCCATGGCAACAATTATAGGTGATGTGAAAATAAATGATAATGTCATTATCTGGCCTGGTTCGATATTACGAGCTGAAAATTCGCAAATAATTATCGGAGAACATACCACTATTTTTAATGGAGCTATGTTATTCACCCGATCCCAGAAATCTTCTATCCATATCGGACGTTACTGTATCATTGAAACCGGTGTAACTATATTAGGTTGCTTCATGGAAGATTATGTTCAAGTTATGGAGGGCTCTCTTCTATTTGAAGAATGTTCAATTGGAGAGGGATGTATAATCTTAAATAAAAGTCAAGTTCCTCCAGGATTAATTATACCTGCAAGATCTGTTTTAAGAGGAATTCCTGTTGAGACTATAAGAGAACAAACTCGAAATGATATACTAAAACAAAAAGAAAGAGCTGAACATTATACTCAACTTTTCTTAAAAATAAAAGAACATCTTCCAAATGCACAAAGTTATTTGCTAACTCTTCCAGATTTTATTAAATTACTCTTAAAAAAAGAGGATTAATTGTCAATTGTTTTATTAAATAATCTTTTTTATTTTTAAAAAAAAAGATAAAAAAATAAAGAAATTCTATACTCTAATATTTAACTTAGAGACTAAATCTTTATACCTAGAACGGAGAGTTACTTCAGTAACTCCAACTACATTCGCAATTTCTTTTTGTGAGATTCTTTTTTCCTTTTTCTTACTTACTAAGTAAAGAGCTCCAGCACATAATCCTTTTGGATCTTTACCACTTGTGGAAAATTTTGAAGTGAATGATTGTAAAATTTTGATAGTTGTATTTTCTGTGTCTAGGTCTAAGCCTAATTCAGCAATAAAACGTGGAATAAGTGAAACTGGATCTGTTGACGGAGCTTTTAAATTCATTTCTCTAATAAGGGTTCTATAACATCTCCTTACATTTTTTGCATTAATAGAAGTTTCATCTAAGATTTCCTGAAGTGTTCTAGGGATTTTCTTATCCCTACATGCAAAATATAAGCACGCGGCTACCATCCCATTAATAGAACGACCTCTTAATAATTTTTTCTTAAAGGCTTCAATATATAATCGAATTGCTGACTTTTTAACGTGATCTGGTAGATTTAAATTACTTCCTATTCTTTTTAATTCTGTAGTGGCTATTAACATATTCCTTTTATCCCAGGTCATTCGAGAATTCCACTTAGCCGCTCTTTTTAAATCCGGATTTTTAATACTAGATTTATCAATTATCGTACTTAATCCCATGTCTGGTAATAATATAGAAATTGGAGACCCCGTTCTCTCTCTTCTTTCTTTTTCTTGCTTTGTAAATGCTCTTTTCCCACTATGAGATATATCTAAACTTCTTTCACTAATAACAAGACCACAACTACTACAAACAACCTCTCCCTTTTCTTGAACTGAAATTGTCTTACCCTCACATTCTGGGCAAAAATTTAAATAATCATTTAATTCTGATTTTACTTCCATTTCTTTAACCCCATGAACTTCTTAAAAATATACAATTATAAAACTAAAATTTATATCTATCTGTAATCCAAATATTACCCCGTGAATTGGTGAAACTAAAATTTGAAAATCATTTTATACTTGTGGTGACTGAAACCCGCATATACTCTTCGAATGCAAGTAATCTATATTTAAGTAACGTATATAAATCTTTCGATTGTACTGATTTTTAATCGTAATAATCCTATAAGTTTAAATATTTAGTCTTATAAAGCGGTTTTATAATTATAGAAAATAAGGCATAAATGTTGTAAATCCGCAGAATAAACATATAACTATACTCACAATTAAGTTTTTCAAAGCTTTTCGTGGATTAACTAAAGGCCGACTCTTATCTACAAAATACCAAACAGTTAAAATAAAATGAAGCATTCCGTTATAAGATCCAAATGCAATTAAATTATAGATAATTGGAAACTCACTAATTAATATGTTCATTCCACTTACTAGTTCTAAGTTAGAATTTATCAAATCTATTAAGTAGAATATAAATCCGTCTGGTAAAGGTTCAAGTATCCACATTAAAAAGTATGTAAGATAATTAAATAAAATTCCAGAAGCTATGATAATATATACACATCCTAAAGTTAACCTAACTTTTATTATTTCGCTAGATTCTTTAGTTAATTCATCATTGGATTTTAATCGTTGGTGAAAATAAACTCCTCGTAGTTTTAATAAGGTCAAAATGCCAATGAATAACATAATTATTATTAATATGTATTTTGAATATTTTAAATAAACCAAAAAGAAAATATTAACTGCTTTTACTATTTGATCCAAGAAATTAAGTAATACATTTAAAATATCAACTGCTTGAAATAAAAAAATCATCGATAATGTATTTAAAATATGTTATTTAAACTCTACAGAAATAGTATCTTTAAACGGTTTCATTTTAGCCCTAAAAATTATAAACATTTTAAATCATTAAAAAAAGAGAATAAAATATTTGATTTTTTCTAAGCAATTAAGAGTTATTAATTATTAATTCTAAAATTAGGGCTAATAAAATAAATAGGAATAATAGATAGGATTATTAATACTCCAGAAATCATTACTACAATAGTAGTTTCAATATAGGTATACAGATAAGTTCCAATGGGTATATAGACGATACTAGCTAATATACTAAACACAGTAATTAATTGATAATAAAAAACTTTACCTTGAGCGATTTCCATCTTAAAAGGAATTAATTTTATTAAAAAGAGCCCAGATATAAAAAAATAAGCTCCGTAAAATAACAGAAATAATGAAAAATCAGTAAAAGGTGCGATGAATAAAATTATCCCTATAATAAAAGTTGTTATAAGTAAAGTTTTTTTACAATTAAGATTTTTCAGAAAAATCCCACCTATAAAAT
>JBHLJZ010000177.1:0-5098 GCA_048887165.1 Candidatus Hodarchaeota archaeon
GCAGAGCTACGACTTAAACCATTGATTGAGAAATATAGAGACAAATTTTTCATAGCTGAAAAAACATTAAAACGTACTAAAAATGGAGCTTGGAGGCAGCTTAATCGGTCCTTAAAAAAGCTTGGCGCAAATTATTTTGATTTATATCAATTTCACGCAGTCTCATCTATCGACGAATTAAACCAAATACTTGGAGAAAACGGTGCAATGGAAGCTTTTAAAGAAGCAAAAGAAACTGGTCTGATAAAACATATAGGCATAACAGCTCATCATGATGTAAGAATTCTAAAAAAAGCTCTTGAGTTGTGTGATGAATTTGAAACAATTTTATTACCCGTTTACATTGCTGCTGAAGTAAACCCTAATCCTGTAAATAATTTCAAGGATATCCTAAAAATAGCACTAGAAAAGAATATTGGTGTGACAGCTATTAAAGCTATCTCTAAGAGCAGATGGTCAGACAAACCAATTTATACAACTTGGTACGAGCCTATCGTTGAACAAGAATTAATAGATCAAGCAGTTTGGTTTACATTATCTCAAGAGGGAGTCACTACATACTCATTACCCTGTGATGTTAAGTTATGGCCAATGGTATTAGATGCTGCGAAAAGATATCGCAAACTTACTAACGATCAGAAAAAAAATTTAATCTCTATAGCAAAAGAAAGGCAATTTGATCCCTTATTTCCTGAGAGGACTATTTAGTTATCCTAATTATTATAATTGAGAAACATTAGCATGCAGTTAAAAGAAATTATTCTTAATACTTTTGCTCATAAAAAATCGGAGAAAATTGTATTTAGTCCAAGAATTTACTATTGGTATATAGTAAATAAATTATATAGAAAATTTCATTTGAATAATTTTCCAAATAAAATACCTCAGAAGTATTTAAATAAAACTCAATTAGAGATTTACGATATTTTAAAAGCCAGCCCCCGTTATTGCTTTGAAACTATATATTTAAATCTGCTAGAATCTAAATTGAAATCAGATTCAAATGTTACAATTAAGAGAAAACGTGGTCAAAAAAGGGATGAGATTATGCAAATATATAAAACACCGTTAGGAAAGCTGAAAAAAGTAAGTGCTATTGGTGGTGGTCTTGGAGAGCATCTTATTGAATATCCTATAAAAACTGTAGATGATTTCAAGATTATGAAATATATCTTAGATAATACTCAACTCTCATTTTCAGACAAAAACTATAAAAAAGGGGAAGACCTTTTTGGAGATAGAGGCGTATTGAGTACATATTTATGGCATTCTCCTTATCAAAAATTGGTTACAGAATATCTAGGTTTTTCGCAGACTATTCTTTTTCTTAAACGTTATAAAAGGCAAACTGAAGAATTTATGATTTTTTTAGAGCAATGGGATAACAAAATGTATGAATTATTTGCACGTTCTCCATTGAAAATTATTAATTTTGGTGAAAATATTGATGCTAATCTTAGTCCTCCTCCATATTTCGAGACATATCTCATTCCTTATTATAAAAAAAGATTAAATCAACTAAGAAAAGCTGGTAAATTTTGTCACATCCATATTGATGGCTCTCTAAGAGATCTACTTCCGTATCTCTCTGAATTACCTTTTGATGGATACGAAGCTCTCACTGCCCAACCACAAGGTGATGTCTCCATAGAAGAGATAAAAAATGCAATTGAAGACAAAATCTTATTGGATGGAATTCCCTCCATCTTGTTCTTACCAGAGTATTCTATCTCATATGTAGAAGAATATACAAATAAAGTTTTAGAACTATTTTCTCCAAATTTAATTTTAGGTATTTCGGATGAATTAAGTCCTAACGGAGATATTAAAAAAGTTGAAATAATTTCAAAAATAGTAGAGAATTTTAATCCCACATAAATCGATTAATCAAGAATAAAGTTTAATAAAAGAACTATCGTATATTAATTCAAGTTTACTTATTATAGATGTTTATTTAAAATACTCATCTAAGTGAAGATGTCAAAAATAGGAAGACAAGTTCCTCGGATACAAGTTGCTTTAGATCTCGAAATTTTAGATGAAGCATTAGCTATCGCAAAACAGGTTGCACCTTACATAGATATATTGGAAGCAGGAACTCCATTAATAAAATCTGAAGGCATTAGGGCTGTACGAGCGTTAAAAGAAGCACATCCAGAAAAGTTAGTTTGTGCAGACTTAAAAACAGCAGATGCTGGATATCTGGAGGTAAGAATTGCAGCTAAAGCAAAAGCTGATATTGTAACAATACTAGCTAATGCGTATAATATCACTATTGAAGAATCCTTGCGTGCTGCTCATGAATTTAATGTAGAGATTATGGCAGATCTTATTATGTCTAGATCTCCCTCAAAAAGATTATCAGAAATTATTGGTATTAGTTATAAGGGTACAGAATTACATTATGCTTTAGTTCACAGCGGCTTGGATCGCCAAGAATCTCGACACTCTCCTTTATCAGAAATTGAATCTGTTGTAAACTTAAAAGATCATCCACGCTTGGCAATAGCGGGTGGGATTCAAGCTACTGATATTCCTAAGGTATTAACTTATCCTTTAGACATCATCATTATAGGTGGAGCAATTACTCGCGCGAAAAATCCAAGTAGGGCTGCAGAAAACATAAGAGAAGCAATCTACAATTCTTTAAAAATGAAATAAATACTATGCTTCTTTTCAAGATATTTTTTCTTTAAAAAATTAAATAAAATAAAAACTAATCAATAAATATTCCAAAAAAATAATGAAAATTAAATTATCAAAGTGTTAAAATTTTGCGAAAAGTCGCGATAATAGGTATTGGGATAACACCTTTTAAAGCAAGATATCTTGATAAAACTTATTTTGAATTAGCATTTGATGCCACTAAATTAGCACTTGAAGATGCTAATAAAAATGGAGCTTATATCTCTCATAAAGATCTTCAATCATCGGTATATGGAATTTACAATGAATTATTTGAAAGACAATTCATGCCTGATATATTTACTAATAGCTATCTTGGAATGAATGATAAACCCGGAACCAGAATTGCGAGCGGAGGTGCCACAGGAGGATATACTGTTCGAATGGCTTATGCAGAAGTAGCTTCAGGTTTATCAGATTTATGTCTTTGTATAGGTTTAGAAAAATGTAATGATTGTTACGACGAACAAACAGGTGTAACTACTCCAGAAGTCTTAAATGCTATTGCATATTCAGCAGATATGACATATGAATATCCGATGGGTATGATGGCAGCTAGTTCCTATGTATCGATGGTGAATGCTCATAACGAAGAATTTGGAAATCCAACTGAAGAACAAATGGCGTATGTAAGCGTAAAAAATCATGGTAATGCTATACTAAATCCTAAAGCCCAATCACCAATGAAGATTGCAGTAGAGGATGTTATGAACTCAAGAATAATATGTTATCCTTTCAAGTTATTAGATTGCTGTCTTTATTCAGAGGCATCTGCAGCATTAATTCTGGCTCCTGAAGAAAAAGTTAAAGATTTAGGTGTTGAGAAACCTATCTGGATTACTGGAGTGGCTGCTGCGAACACCGATTGTTTTATCGGTAATAGAGAGAGTCTAGGTCGATTATATTCTAATATAAATGCAGCTAAGTCTGCTTACAAAATGGCTGGTCTGGATTATAATAAGATTAAAGAACAAATTGATTTGGCAGAACTCCATGATGCATTCTCCGGACAAGAAGTTATATCATACGAAGAGCTCGGATTTGTTCCTTTTGGAGAAGGAGGTCCATGGATTGAAAAAACTTTTGAAAAACCTGGAGAAGGACCTTGGATACAGGGAGAACTTCCATGCTGTCCTTCTGGAGGATTAATAGGTTGTGGACATGCTGTTGGTGCAACTGGGATAATGAGCACAGGAGAGGCTGCTCTTCAACTTAGAGGGGAAGCAGGTAAACATCAAGTAGCCATTGAAAAAGGGCGAGCAATATCACATTCTATAGGGGGACCTGGAGCAGCATATGCTGCTGTTATTGTAATGGCAAATGAGGAGGGATTAATACAACCATGAAAGAAGAATTTCAAGATCACCAAATTAGAGATGTAATCCGAATTAACTATAAATATACTATGGGAGGACAATCAAAATTTTTTATAGAGCTAATGAACAATAAGAAATTATTAGGTACGAAATGTAATAAATGCGGAAAAACATGGATGCCTCCTAGAATTAATTGTTCTGATTGCTATGCTCCCGCAGACTGGGTTGAACTTAAACAAACTGGGACTATAGAAGTTAGCACGATTGTATGGTATACTACTTCAGCATTTATAAAAGCAATCCCCTATGGGATAGGATTTATTAAACTTGATGGAGCAGAAACAGCCTTGCTTCAAGGGATTTTTTCTGAAAATTTAGTTCCCTCAAAAATAAAAAAGGGAAAAAAAGTTAAAGCGGTTTTTAATAAGGAAAGAGAGGGTAAGATGACTGATTTCTTCTTTGTTCCTGAGGATGAATATGAAAATTGGATCGCAAAATCGCAATATGAAGGAGGAGTGTAAGGATGAGTCGAGCAAAAGAAAATTTAATTAAAATATTAGAGAAGATAAATCAAAACACCAAAGCTAAGGAAGTTTTTATTACGAACATTGCTGGCAAGGATGTTGATTGGGAAATGTCATTTCAATTCAATCTTGATAATGAAGACCCTTTTTATTTAGAAATTAAAAATCAAAAAGCAACTATTTCTGACGGTATTAACTTGGATGCCATCATAGTTATTTCTGGTGATAACAATTCTATAGTAAAAATCTGTAACGGTAAGGGGGATTTCACTCATTCTATTTCTCGAGAGGAAATTACGGTTGAGAAGGGAAAAGTAATGGATGTTATCCGCCTTACAAGAGCAATAACAATCACTCTCAAGACTTATTAATCTTATCTTTTTTATTTAATTTTTAGAAAATTGGTTATAAAAATATAATTTTTATATTATAACTCATGGATAGAAATCTTTATATTGTTAGCTAAGAAATATATGAACTATCTATAATTTAACTTAAAATGTAATCCATGAATTAATATAATAAAAATTAATAAAAATTAAGAAGTGATAATATAATGAGAAGAGAATTTGC
>JBHLJZ010000178.1:0-5042 GCA_048887165.1 Candidatus Hodarchaeota archaeon
TAACAAACTTAAAAACAAAATTATTTTGTAGTTGTAATAGTGATTATCGTGGAGCTGAGCCAAACACTTTTGTTTGCCCAATTTGTATTGGTTTACCAGGATCTCTCCCTGTAATAAATAAGAAAGCTGTTGAATTTGCGACCAGATTAGCTTTAGCATTAGAATGCAAAATTAATAAGAAATTTTGGTTTTTTCGAAAGAATTATTTCTATATTGACCTCCCCAAAGGTTTCCAAATAAGTCAGTATAATAAAGCAGGAGGTAAAGCTTTTGCTGATGGGGGAAATATTACAATTCGATTAAATAATCATAAAAAAGAAATACAATTAAATAGAATTCATTTGGAGGAGGATCCTGCACGTTTGGTTCATCAAGGAAGTATTGCAAATTCACCATACACTTTAGTAGATTACAATCGTTCTGGAATTTGTTTAATTGAAATAGTCACTGAACCCGTTTTAAGTTCTCCAGAAGAATCGCGAGAATTTCTCAAACAACTAAAATCAATTGTACAATACACTGGGATTTCCGATTTAGATTTACAAGGTTCAGTAAGAGTTGATGCAAATATTTCTATAAAGGGACATGAAAGAAGTGAAGTAAAAAATATAAGTAGTTTTAGAGAAGTTGAACGCGCTTTAATGCATGAAATAGTAAGGCAAAAAAACCTACTTAAAAGAGGGAAATCTTTAATCCAAGAAACTAGACATTGGGATGATAAAAGAAGAATAACAATTTCATTACGAACTAAAGAATTTGAAGAAGATTATCGATATTTTCCTGAGCAAGATTTAACTCCGATAGAAATAAGTGGCGATTTCATCCAAAAAGTTAAAGAAGAATTACCAGAGATGCCAAATGAAAGAGCATTAAGGCTCAATAGAGAATACTTATTATCTGAATTTGATTCTGAGAATTTGGTTTTAGATAAAGATATTGCAGACTTCTATGAAGAAGGTGTAAATTCCGATCCTTCATTTGGACCTGAACAATACAAACAATATTGTAATTGGTTAATGAATAATATCTCCGGTTGGTTGAATGAGAATAATATTCATATTACAGAGACAAAATTAAAGCCGCACCAATTAGTCAACCTAATTCAATACATAAATAGAGGAGAAATTACAACAAAAATTGCAAAAACTTTTGTTGATGATATGATGAAAGGAAAAGAAATTGGTAGGATCATCAGAAGCAAGGGAAAGAAAAGAATTTCAGATATTATTATCTTAGAGAAATACTCTAAAGAAGCAATTGATGAAAATCCAAAAATTGTAGAAGATTGTCGTAATAATCAAAAGGCAATAGAAGCATTAATAGGTAAAGTAATGGCAAAAACGCAAGGACAAGCAGATCCGACTATTACAAGGCAAATTATGATAAAACTCTTAAAAGAAATGGGAATAATCGTTTAAAAAGATAAAAAATAAAAAGGTTCTATAACATTTTTCTTAAAGCTTCAGCAGCAGCAGAAAGTTTCAGATTAATAATACCTAATTTTGCATCTGGAGTTGCGATGATACACAAAATATTTCCTTCAATTTCAGAAAATAATATTCTTCCTTTCTGGCTTTCTATAATAGCACTGAAAAACTGACCTTGTTCCAGTTCTTTTGTCGCTCTTTGAGATGCTTTTAAAATAAGGGTCACCATTGCAGCAACGGCTTCGGGATCCACCCAACCGGGTAAAGCACTACCTCGAATCAAACCAAACTTCTCTATCAAGGCACTGCCATGAACCCCCTTTATCGCCTTTAGGCTCTCTAAAACGCTGGATATCTCACTCACATTTTTCACCTTTTACTATTAATTTATTATTTAATAAACTCTAATAAAAATATAGTAGCTTCTATACATATAATTTAACTTTTTTTTGTTTAAAAAATGAAACTTTATCAAAATTGTCCAATTTTAAACCAGATAAAATCAAAATTTTTAATGAGCTTAATTTAAGTACAATCTCTGGGAATTCGCCAAAATTGTTATTCCTTAAATCTAATAGCATTTTCTCTTTAAGAGAAAAAGATAATTATTTATATTGGTTTTTCTATTATTTAAATGTAGGTAAGTACTGTGGGTAAGTTTGCGGTAGGCGCCTTACTACCGTTCTTGCTCATTATTTGCCTACACATTTTGTTTTTTTGTTAAATGTCAGATATTTGACTCATTTAACTCATTTTGAATTATGTATTTGAGATTATTAGAAAAATAATCTAGTTATAGATATTTAAGATTTGATATTATTTAAGTAAATGATTTTTTAAGTTATTTTGAAAGATCCTATTAAAAAAAAAGAAAGTAAAATAATTACAATTTAATAATTTTTCCCCATTTATCAAGTCCAATTGCGAGTAATGTAATTATAATTATCATTATGATAAAAATTAACAGATCCTCTTCTAAACCAATAATATCAACTATCAGGAAATCAAGAACAACGGCAATAATGTAGATTAAAAAGGGATTTTTGCCATAACTATCAAGTATAAATATTGGCTTTTTCACAATTCTATCAATACCAACAAAAATAAATGATAATAAAATCGAAGTTCCAAGACTAATCAAAATATAAGTTAATGTTACTTGGCGTTTATTAGCATACCATTCGGGTATAAGAGCTAATAAAATACCTCCCACAAATGCAATTATTCCAACAATAGCATATATTTGGTATTTGTTCTTTTCAGGTGTTTCTTTATCTATAAAAAATAATTCTCCTAAGCAGGTTGCATAAATCATTATCACAGAAAATCCGAATATAGTTCCCAATATTCCTCCATGAACAGATGCAATCGCATATTCTCGCCAACCTCCATATAATAACATAAATTGATAAAATAATAATAAAGCCGATGCTAGAATAGCTCTTATTTTAGGATTTAAAAATAGAAATGGAATGGTAATTAATCCTACTAAACCAAGGGAAGGTAAAACATCCCAAATAACAATTATCATCCCATCTACTGTTTTCACAATGGCTTGTTGATCGATAAGAATTACAAGATATCCAAGCAGAAGAATGATACCATAGCGTATAACCATATGCCTTACTGCTTTACCAGTACCATCTTCGTCCTTTCGACGAAAGAAAGACAATGGCATAAGAAAACCCATAATAACAATAAAAGCTGGAGCACCTACATCGTAAAAGTTCATATATTCAACAGTTCTTTGATTTATCGGATGATCAAGAAAAAACCTTGCCGCTTCTCTGATAAAAGCTGGAAGAAACTCAGTTACCACAAGTAGAATCATAATAAATCCCCTTGCATGGTCAATCCAGTAATAACGTTTTCCTCGAGTTTGCTCAACTTTAACTGATGAATTATCAATCTCGTTCATATCAAATCAATTTTTAATTTTAATGTAAAAATTTAATTATCTAAATTGTTATATTAGATATTTACGGTGTTATAGTATTTAAGTATAAAAATTTTTAAATTTTATATATATTTAAAAGAGAGTTGTGGAACTAATGGTTAACATAATTTATCGGAATTATGAGATTGGGGATGACGAACAATTAGCTGACCTTTTTAATAAAGCGTTTCAGATGAATGATGCTAATTATCTCAGGACAAAAGAAAATCTTAATTGGCGATACGTCCAATATCCTGGTTTTGAACCCGAAATGGTACAAGTTGCTGAAGATGTTGATAATATGAAGATTGTTGGAGCTGTTTATGTCAATCCTGTTGATGAAGTAATACTAAATGATAAGATTTGCCTAATTGGTAGCATTAATGACGTATCATGTCATCCAAGTTATATAAAAAAAGGAATTGCGAGTAATTTAATGAAAATGGCAATAGATTATATGAATAAAAAAAAGTGTGATATATCAGTCCTATTAACTGATTATAATGGCTTTCCAAGAAAAAAGATTTATTCTAAATTTGGATATATAGATATTGATAAAGCATTTATATTCATTAATTTTCCAAATATATTTCAATTGATTAAGAATATTCCAGGATTTCTATTTTCAATTCCTTTCCTTTTTATCATTTCTTATCTACCTAGAATTATAACTAGAGTTATAACTAAATTAAATTCTCAAGTTAAGAGATTTTATTATAAAATCACTTATAATACAAACCATATAGAATATGCGAGGATTTTTAATAATATAATCCGGAAATATTATACAGGAATTCCTATTTATAATGTAAGAAAGATTATATGGACAAATATAAAAGTTCCAGAGCAAAAGCGAAAACCAACTTACATTACAATCCACGAAGGTGAAAAAATTATTGGTGGTTCAAAAATTACACAACTCGATATTTACGCAAAAAAATTTGGAATAAGGTTAAGTTTTGGGATTATTCATGAAATATTTTTAGATAAATCGAGATTCAATTCAAAAAGAAGTCTAAAATTTGGATATAAATATCTTATAGATAAAATCTTGAAAGCAGCAACACGAAGGAGTATTGCTGGATTGCTATTTGTAACAAGTTCAATTGATCTTTATTTAATAAACATTCTTACATCTATGTTTTTCATAAAAATGAAAAGTGTTAGTGTGATGGCAAAATTTTTTAATAAGAATTTTGAGAATTTTAAGCTGAATAAACCAATTTATATCCCAACTTATAATTCATTTTCGATTCCTTAAAATTAATTAATAGAATTAAAAACAATTAAATTGGAGTAAAAGCTGCTATTTCTTGTAGATTTTTGTTTTTTAAGAAGTCTCTTGTTGGTAGTTTTTTTATTAATTTTCCCTCATCTAATATAATTACTTCTTTTGAATACCGTGTGATAACGTAGGGATTATGTGTAACTATAATTATTGTATGACCCTTATCATTAAGATCTTGTAAAATTTTCATAAATTCCTTAATCATCAAGAAATCTTGTCCTGTGGTGGGCTCATCAATGATTAAAATTTCCGGTTTCAATACTAGTACTGATGCTAAAGCTAATCGCTGTCGAATCCCTTTACTTAAATAAAATGTAGATTCATAATCTTCTTCAAACTTATTAAGATCGAGAAGTTGAGATATTTCCTTATATCGATTTTCTATTTCTTC
>JBHLJZ010000179.1:0-704 GCA_048887165.1 Candidatus Hodarchaeota archaeon
CGTCGGGGCAAGCGAATTGCACCAAAAATCGAACCAATAGCTACTAATATCCCAATTAAAAAATTAATTTGTCCTAAGATACTTTTTACAATGGTATTATATATAGCTGTGAAAAATATTATCGAGGTTGAAATTGCTGTAGCATTATGAATAGGGTAATTTAGAATAATATTAAGAGAGGGAGTAAAAATTATTCCTCCACCCAAACCCAAAAAATTAGCTATGAACCCTGCTAAAATAAATAAAGGAATTGACTTTTTTAAGTTTGTATTATAATCATGATCCTTCAAAGAAAAAACCATTTCTTGTTTATTATAATTTTTTCTGTTATTCGTTGTTTTAAGTGCTTTATATACCATATTCACTCCTGCTATAAGCAACGCTGACGCAAATATCACTTTCAAGATATAATTGTTAATATGAATGTATAAAAACAATACGCTTGCTAAGATACTTCCTAAAATTGAAAAACCAGTAAAAATCAATGTTAATCTTATATTAGTCCGTTTTTGTCTAAGGTATGTTATGAAACCGGCCGAAGAACTCATTAAAATGATAAAGGTAGATGTATCAATAGCGATGTTAATCGGAATTAAAAATAAGAGTGTTAGAATAGAAACAAAAAATACTCCACCACCAACACCAGCAATTACAGAAATGACTCCTGATAAAAACCCCAATAGAATTAATAATGAAATTGTAAT
>JBHLJZ010000179.1:714-5017 GCA_048887165.1 Candidatus Hodarchaeota archaeon
CTTCAGGCTTCCTGAGCATATAAGAAGGTTATTCTGTTCGGCAATGATGTACGGCATGAAAATTCCATATTCTGAAAAAGATATTATCTCTCATAAATATTCTTAAAAATACCATGTTTCAAAAAAAATCAACAATTAAATTACTAAAAAGTTATTAAATTAGTAAATACATTTTTTAAAGAATATCACATATGTCTGATCCTAACGACAATAAATTAATACTTGAACTTGTTCCATGCGTCAGATGTGGTAACCCTTTTATGGTCAAAAAAGGTCAAAGGGAATCGGAAAATCTAGTATGTGATAATTGTATCAAACTTGAAGCGAGAAAAAAACAACTTGCGAGTTCGGTTATTGAATCACAAAAAGAAATCGAAACTTCGATTAAAGATTTTAAGAATCAACTAAGATTGGCAAAATCTCAGCAAATAAAACAGTTATATTTCAATAAAATTAAACAAAATTCAGATGTATTATCAAGATCTATCGAACTTCTAAAAAAAATAGAAGAAACTAATGATGAGAAATACATTGAAGAATATAAGAAATTGTTTGATAAAATGAAAAAAGAATATTCTTCATAAGTAGTTTTTCGATAAGGAGAAATTCATATTTTCATAAAAATAAATCCAATATTCATCTTTTTTTTCATTGGTTGATATTTAGCATCTAATTTCATTATCTTCGAACCGAAATACACGATAATATTCCAGAAAATCCTAAATAATCTATTTGAACTGTATCGAAATCGTAATTTCTTCAAATTTTTCTCTGTTTCTTTTGGTTTTAATTTTTGTAGGAATGTAATTCTCATTAATTGGCCATAAATTCCAAAATAAGTTAAACATTTTAATCTATATTTCTTAAATAAGTCCGAAATCTGATTAATCTCATATCTTCTAAAATGACCTATCATTTTATCTTGGGTACTATAATATTTCATTCTATGTGGGATTGAAATGATGGCAATCCCCTTTTGTGTTAAAATCCGGCTTATTTCAGAAATTGCTAATTCATCATCTTTAAGATGTTCAAGTGTATCTAAAGCAAAAACGATATCAATTGATTTGTCTCGATATGGTAATTTGATCATATCTCCACATAATGGATGCCAAAATTCATTGTTGTTTTCTCTTTTAGAATACTGTGTTAATGGAGTATTTGCTATATCAAAAAATAATTTGTATCTAACATTTTCATATAATTTAAGAAAAGAGTTTCCAGAGCATCCCAAATCAATTGCACTTTCGAAATTGTGGATGTTTTTAACTTTATCTAATATTATATTATATTTACACTTAATACCGGGTGAAAGATAATACTCTGAAAAAGTCCTCCCAGAGAAATTATTATGTTTTTCGTAGAATTCTTTTCTATTCATTAAATCAAATAATCAAATCTTTGTTAGGTAATAACTAAATGAAGGGATAAATAAAAAATATTTATTTGTTTCGATACTCTTTCGCATCAAATCAGAATTAAACTTTTTAACATTAAATCTTCTTTTAAAAAAATCTAAATCATTAACTAACTCATGTTTGTATAAATTAGGTATCCATGGAAAACTTGTACAAAAATGCTCACCTACTCTAAATTTATCAGGGAAAAACTGGTTTAATTTCCTTCCTATTTCAGGATCTGCTCCTTCCTTTTTCAAATCATGGAGAATTTCTTTTTTAAGGTTAGTTTCGGGATATTCAATGAGACCCCCAAAATCTGGTTCATCAAATATTAATAAAACTCCATTCTTTTTTATAATCCTATGAAGTTGGGTAAAAATTTTTTCTAGATCCTTAATCCATAAGAATAAAAAATGTGTAACAACTACATCAAACATTTCCTTCTCAAAATTATTATTTAGGATATTCATTACATATAATTTTGCCTCAATCAAATTAATTCTGAGATTTTCAGTGGCATATTTTATTCGATCTTCATTAATATCGATGCCAAATAATTTTAGATTAAATTTTACCCCAATTTCCTTAAGTAATTCACCAGAACCGCACCCAACTTCCAAAAGATTTCTTTTCTCAGTTAAATTTGCTCTTTCATACAAACGATCTCTTAAATGTGCTGTCCATTTTAGTTGTTGATTGAATTTTTCTTCCCAACTATTAATATTTACCATTTCCATAACTATTATCTCTCTTGAAAAAATTAATTTTTAAATGCTTTAAAAGATATGAGAACTGGATATATTTATTAAGAAGTTATTTACATTTAAAAAAATTAAGGGAATGTGAATTTAAATAATATCCTTTTTATAGAATATAATTTTCTAATTAAATTAAGTAGATTATATACAATTCGATTTTAAATTATGTTGAATCAATTAAGCATTTATCTTCCCAACAAACCCGGTGTTTTAGCTAACTTTTTTGAATTATTAATGGATAATAAAATCTATATTAGATCTATGACTGTTGCAGAAACAGAGGAATATGGTCTTTTATTGCTTTTAGTTGATCAATTTGATAAATGTAGAAAGTTACTGGAAGAACAGGATTTTCTTTTTACCGTAACTGAAGTTGTTGGAGTTAGACTTACTGACAATATTACTAAATTGTATGAGATCGCAAAAACTTTGGGCTCAAATAATGTTAATATTGAATATCTTTATACAACTTTAATAGATGATCAAGCTTTAATCATTCTTAGATTAGATGATAATGAATTTGGAATTGATGTTCTTAAAGAAAATGGCTTTATTGTAGTTGATAGATTATTAAATATGCATGACTAAATTTGATTCTTTCTTTATAACCATTTTATTAGTAATAAATAGATACTTCATGTTTTCAATCTTTTAGATATGGTTTATTTAGTTTAATTAATTTAAATAAACAATTAATTTTTAAAATATATCTAAATTAGAGAGCGATGAAAGTATTAGTTATTGGTTCGGGTCTAGCTGGTTTAACTGCTGCAGCATATTTATCTCGCGAAGGATATGCAGTTAAAGTCCTTGAGCAATTCTCAGAAATAGGTGGAGTCACAGCTACAATCCATAAAGAAGGTTATTCTTGGGATATTGGGCCTCTATTATTAGGTGGTTTTGCCCCCCATGAAGGATTAAGTAAAATATTGGCAGAATTAGGTATAACCGAAAAAATTACACTAATAAAGGAGGATAGAGGGCAATCTTTCCCAGACTTTCAAGTTTGGCATCCCAAAGAGTATGAAGGGCCATTTTGGCGACGCGATTACTTCAAAAAACTTTTTCCCGCTGAGAGTGAAGGATTAGATAAATATTATGAATTTTATGAACAGATGCTATCAATAATTTATCTTGGTGGCCAATTATCCTTCACGAGCGGTTTGAGACGATTTTTATTAAAACTAAGAATTTTTCCAAAATTACTAAAGGTTAGGAAATTTAAGAATTGGAATGCTGCCCAAGTTATGGATTATTTCTTTAAAGATGAAAGATTAAAAGCAGTTTACTTAGCTATTTTAGCAGACATGGTTGTAAGGCCAAGCCAATTTTTAGGATTAGGAGTTCCCGCCGTTAATGTCGAAACTGCTTTTGATAAGAGAATTCCAATCAAATTTAAAGGAGGTTTTTATCAAGATTATCATTACATCCAAAATGGATGTGGAGAATTAATCAAAGCATTTTCTGATTATATAAAGGCTAATGGTGGTGAAATCTATACAAATTCTAAAGTAATTAAGATATTAATTGAAGAAAATAGGGCTAAAGGTGTTAAACTTGAAAATGGAGATGAAATTAACGCTGATTTAATTGTAGCCAGCGGAGGAATTTTAAACACTTTTTACAATTTAGTAGGTCGTGAACATTTACAAGATGACTTTATCAAAAAAATTGAAACTTTAATTTATATGGAATCAGTTCTAATGGTTCATATCGGGATTGATTTTGATCCATCACCGTATCAACAAGCAGCTCTCTGTTATTATTATTTGACTTATGATCTTGAAGGTGGCATTAATCGCTGTCAAATTGGTGATTATCATGAAGGAGAAGATGGATTTTTGATTTATGTTCCTTCCATGCATTCCCCTGAAATGGCACCTCCCGGTAAACATGCAGTGACAGTTTACACAATTGCGCCACATAAATTAAAAGATGGGACTTGGAACGAACGTAGAGAAGAACTTGCAGATAAATTGTTAATGGAAGCTGAAAAAATAATCCCAGGATTAAGAGATAGAACTCAAGTAAAGGTTATAATGACACCTGATGATTTTAAACGTAGAATTAATGTAGTAAGACATAGTTTTGGGGGTTTAGCACCAGTTATGAACCAACAAAGTCCTCCTCATCAAACTCCTATTA
>JBHLJZ010000180.1:0-4987 GCA_048887165.1 Candidatus Hodarchaeota archaeon
TTTTTCAGAAGCTTCTTGATTAATGTCTGCTATAATTATATTCGCTCCTTCTTGAGCTAACCTTATTGCAATAGCTTTTCCAATTCCTGAGCCTCCTCCTGTAACTAAAACAACTTTATTCATTAGTTTCATTTAAATCAGCTCTTTAACCTCTTCTTTGATAAAATATTTCGTATATTTGTTAAATCATCATCAATGATTCCAATATTTTGACCATTTATGATTAATGAATCATTTGATGCTAAAAATAATGTTATTTGAGCTACTTGTTCTGGTTCAATTAAATCCATCATTGGAGAAAATGTATAAGCAACTCTTCTTATTCTTTCCAGATCTTTACCTTTAAAAAGTTCGCCATTTTTAATTACAACATCGTCTATATAGGGAACAATAATGCTATTAGAACGTATGTTATATTGTTTTAATTCTAAAGCCATTGTTTGCGATAAATTCATTAATGCAGCTTGGCTTGCTGAGTAAACCGATATTTGATCTGTTCCTGTTAAAGCTGCTGTTGTGATTAAATTTATAAAAGTTCCTCCTCTTCCCTGTTTTATCATATGTTTCGCTATTGCCTGATTTAAGAAAAACACGCTTTTAAAATTAAAATCCATTTGATAATCCCATGATTCAACATCTAATCGGGATACTTTGGAT
The DNA here is from genome assembly GCA_048887165.1 of Candidatus Hodarchaeota archaeon. GTDB lineage: Archaea > Asgardarchaeota > Lokiarchaeia > Sigyniarchaeales > SOKP01 > SOKP01. The sequence goes on from JBHLJZ010000180.1 coordinate 658, forward strand.
ACTATACAGGTACTTAATGCATTAACAATTCCATCAATTTTATTCCCAAAATGATTGAGTGTCTCTTTTACTAATCCTACAGATTCTGATAAGGATAATGGATTGTATTTTAAAGAAACGGAATTTTGTAATTGAAGCTCAGGTTTCTCTAGATCTGCTAACATCAGCTTAGCATTATTTGCAGCAAATAATCTCGCAATACTATGTCCAATACCTTCAGCAGCTCCAGTAATAATAAACACTTTATCATCAAGTTTCATTTATTAAACCTTAGATTGATTAATTTTAAGTTATAAAATGATATATAAATCTATTTCACTTGAATTAATAAATGTTGTCTTAAAATTAATTTTAAGAGTAAAGATTTAAAATTTCTCCAAAGAAGAAATAAAAATTCTTTTCTAATTTTAAATTCGAGTATATTGCATCTTTTTCATTAAAAGATAATATTAAAAATTTAAAATTGGATTAAATTGTTTAAATTGAATTAAATTAAATAAAATGACTTTAATAATTTAAGAAAACATAGTTATAAAACAAAGTAAAAAACTAAAAAAATCTAATTTCGAATAATAAAATCAAAAAGATTTAATGTTTAAAAATTCTCTCGGAATTAAAATTCTTTTTAACTAAATCTTTTTATAGTTTATCATCATCAATAATTTTAACTAAAATCTAAACCAAAATAAAAAATTAAAAGAATTTAATTTTATTGAAATAATTCCAACAAGAATTATATTACTATCAGTTTAAAAGATAAGAATAAATATATTATGAACTTTAGGTGAAAAACATGGTTGACGAAACTTTACCAAAAAAGTTGGCAGAATTGAAAGAAAGTGGTGCCATGAGCAGCGATCCAAAGAATATACTTATACTAATGGAACTAATAAAGCAGGCCTCATTAGAAAATGAAGACTTAAAAGAGGAATTAGAAAATATTGATACTGTAACAGCCCAGATGATGGTAATCGATAAAGATTTTAAATGGTGGATTAGACTTGGTGATGGTGATTTTGATTATGGTGAAGGTGAAGACGAAAGTGCATCCTTCAGTATGAAATCTGATTGGAAAACTATATCAGGAGTTTTGGTAGGTGAAATAGATGGAACCGCTGCATATCTAGCTGGATCTTTAAAAATGGAAGGTAATCTTCAAAACAGTATGGCATTTGGAGATTATTTTGAGTTTGCTATGGATATAATAGCTGAACTTGGTTATTGGAAAGCTAAATAAAAAATATGTAATCAATTTTTTTTTATTTTTTTTGATGATTATAAAATTAAATAACTTTGATGTGGTGAAAAAGTTTGTGTGCGCGTTTTAGTTTTGTTGATTTTGCATTTGTAGGAATTCCCACATTTTGTAAATTTCCTTATGTAAAGGATTTAAAAAATATGAATGTAGATGTAGCAATTGTAGGCGCTCCCTTAGATGAAGGTTCGTTTAACAGAGCAGGGGCTCGTCAAGGTCCACGAGCGATTCGAGAAGCATCCCAACTCTATGGAACGGCTTTTGTTGGTAATCTGGGAGTCTTCGATGTGGAATTGGGAGGTTACAAACTACGTAATACAAAAATCGTTGATTATGGTGATATTCCTGTCGCCCCAACATTAAGCCTTAAAAATTTAGACTTTATAACAAATAAAGTAAAAGAAATTCATCGCTATAACGTGTTCCCTGTCGTATTAGGGGGTGATCATTCCATCACATATCCCGTTATTCGGGCTTTGGATGACGTACCTTTTAATATTGTGCATTTTGATACCCATATGGATTTTGGTGATAATTTATTGGGCATTAAAATTAGTCATGCTAATCCTATTAAACGGGCGTCTGAACTTGACCATGTAAAGGAGATAACTCAAATCGGAATTCGTGGTTTGTTAAATCCAGAACTCTATGTTAGCGAAGCAAAGGATTATGGTGCCCGCGTAATTACTTCTATTGAAGTTATAAAAAAGGGGGCTGAATGGGTTGTTAATCAAATTCCAGAAGCGGAAAACATCTACGTAACAATAGATATTGACGTACTTGATCCTTCAGTCGCGCCAGGGACGGGAACCCCCGAACCAGGTGGATTATCCTATTTCCATATGCGGGATATGCTGACATCTCTACCCAAAAAGGGAAATATTGTAGGATTTGATTTAGTAGAAGTCAATCCACTCTATGATCCAAGCGGAGTAACTGCTCAAGTTGCTGCTCGATTAATTTTGGATTTCTTGGGTGCGATAAAATGAGAAAATATCAACATTTAATAATATATTTTAAAATAAATAATAATCAATTAAAAATAGTAATCCCTAATTAAGGTGATATAAATAATGAAAGGATTAATTGGAAAGGTACTCATGATCGATCTTACAAATGAAAAATTTGAAGAAATGGAACTACCAGAACAGATCTATCGAGAGTACATTGGTGGTTATGGATTAGCTATAAAATTAATATATGAAAACACTCATGCCAAATATAATCCGTTAGGACCAGATGCTATTTTAGGATTCTTTCCAGGTTTATTAACAGGCACCCCGGCTCCGATGACTGGACGATTTATGGTTGCTGGCAAGTCACCACTAACCGGAACATGGGGAGATTCTAATTGTGGAGGATATTTTGGTCCAGAAATAAAAAGGTGTGGATATGATGCAATATTAATCAAGGGAACATCATCATATCCTAAATATATTGCTCTAATTAATGATGAAAAGTACATATTTGAAGCTAATGATCTCTGGGGCTTAGATGTAGTTGAAACCGAAGAAAAATTAAAGAATAAACATGGGAACGTTCAAACTGCCGTAATAGGACTTTCAGGAGAAAAATTAAGTTTAATATCTGGAATTGTTAATGATAAGGCAAGAATTGCCGGCCGTTCTGGATTTGGAGCTGTTATGGGCTCTAAAAAATTAAAAGCTCTTGTACTTAAGGGAAATAAAAAGATTAAAGTGGAAAATAACGATGAATTAATATCACTTACAAAAGGATATATCGAAGCATTAAACTCTGCACCTCCAGGTCCCGTACAAGCTTATAAGATGCAAGGAACTACATTCGGAAATACAATCTCATTCCAAGTTGGAGATACTCCTGTGAAGAATTGGGGAGGTAATAAAGACGATTATCCAAACATAAATAATATTTCTGGGGAAGAAATTGATAAATATAAACAAAAACCATATGGATGTTTTTCTTGCCCAATCCGTTGTGGGGCTATTATGAAAGTTCCAGAAGTAGGATTAGAAGAGACTCATCGCCCTGAATATGAAACGTGTGCAATTTTTGGACCTCTCTTACTGAATGATGATTTGAATTCCATCTTTTTATTAAATGATTTATGTAATAGAGCAGGAATTGATACTATCTCTACTGGTGGCACCGTTGCCTTTGCTATTGAATGTTTCGAAAATGGTTTATTAACTAAAGATGATACTGATGGATTACAATTAACATGGGGAAATTCAGAAGCAATCATACAATTAGTGAAAAAAATTATCCAACGTGAAGGTATTGGAGATATTTTAGCTGATGGATCAAAAGTAGCTTCTGAAAAATTAAAGAGAGGTGAGGAATTTGCTATTCACTCAATGGGTCAAGAAATTGGTATGCATTCTCCTCAATATTATAAAAGTCTAGGAGCATCTTATGCATTCGATCCTACACCAGGAAGACACACTTCTGCTTCACTGGATATGCTTGTACAAGGTCTTTTAAGGAAACCTAATGGCTTATTTGAGGGCGTTTCACTTCCTAAAAAATTTAAAAGAAAACAAGAAGAAGATAGATATGAAGCGGAAAAAATTATGGCGGTTCTTTGGCAATTTACTTGCTCTATTGGTTTGTGTGAATTCGCATATTTTATGGAGAAATATCCATTATTTGAGTTAATTAAAGCTGTTGTTGGGTGGGATTTATCCGCTGAAGAAGCACTAAAAACAGGTCAGAGAATACAGACATTAAGGCAAGCTTTTAATATACGTGAAGGTGTAAATATTATTAATAACATGCTCCCTGAAAGAACTGGTGGCGAGGATTATTTAGAAGATTACAAATTTTATTGTGAAAAAATTGGATGGAATCCTGAGAATGGTTATCCGAAAGTTGAAACCCTAAAAGATCTCAATTTAGAGTTTGTCATAAAGGATCTAGAGTAAATTCTAAACTAGAATTTTAAAAAAAAAAATTTTTATTTTTAAATTAGAATCTTTTTCTGATCCACTTTTTTTATAAATTCAATTAAAATTCTATAACAATTCCATAGATTATTAAAGTCTAATTTATCAATTGTGTCATTTAATGTATGATAATGAGTAGCAAATCCTTTTT
>JBHLJZ010000181.1:0-4967 GCA_048887165.1 Candidatus Hodarchaeota archaeon
AAAATTAAACAATGTATCTCAATTAGCGTAAAAAGTTTCAGTGATGCACCTAAACCTCAAAAATCTTTAGATTCCTCATAAAAATAAGTTATTTCTGACCGAAAACCCATGAACTAAGTTAATGTTATCACAAAAACACCTTAAATTAAAAAAAGAAAGGAATTTAATTTTAAGAAGAATCAGATGGAATAAATTCAAGATTGGATTATTTGCTACTTTGATCCAAGTTTATTCAGCACCCATAAAAGTTCTTTCCCCAACCAAATTACTATTATTAATCCGACGATTGCAAGAAAAATCCAAAAAAGAATTTTCAAGATTGACCATAATAGAGCAGGATGCTTCACAAAAAATAATGCAGTCAAAACTATTAAAACAAGAATTAACAACCAAGTTAGGATTCTTAGAACTCCCCTCCCCACATTACGCCATTGAAATTCTTCCAAGTAATTCATATTCATTTCCTCGCAGAAATGATACACCTGGTAGGTATAAAAGCCTATCGGGTTTTAAAAAAATGGAAAAAGCAAAATCATAAAGATTAGTGTCGCATGCGGGGCTTTTTAAGATGATAGAAAAAATTAAAAACCATAATTTGTATAATTATCCCATGAGATATGCTATTTGGAATAATAAAGGTGGAGTTGGGAAATCTTTTCTAAGTTTTATTTTGTCTTGCGAATATGCTTTAAAAAATCCAACGAAAAAAGTTGTATTAATTGATTTGTGTCCCCAAGCAAATGTAAGCGAAATTGCTTTGGGGGGAAATGGAGAAGGAGCAGAAAAGTTAAATGGATTATTAAGTGAAAGAAATACCATTGGGGGATATTTTGATAAAAGAATCTTAAGTCCACATAAAACCCTCGGGACAGAGATTGGTTATTTAATAACAAACCTTTCAAAGATAAATACTAACCTTCCAGATAATCTATTTCTTATTGCAGGAGATCCATCATTAGAATTACAGGCGCAGGCAATGAATCAGATTAGTGCTCAAACATTACCTTTGGAAAGTTGGGGTAATGTCCACAAATGGCTTTCAGATTTAATAAATGCTATAGGAAACAAATACCCTGATGTCACTTTTTTTATTGATTGCAATCCAAGTTTTGCAGTTTATACGGAGTTAGCAATATTAAGTTCAGATAGATTGATAATTCCATGCACTGCTGACGGTTCATCTGCAAGAGCATTAGATAATTTAGGAAGATTAATTTATGGGGTTAATGTTCCAGATGAATATGGGGAAGTTACCTTTCCAAATAAAGCAAAAAAGAATGGATTCAGTTTTCCATCAATACATGTAATAACCCTTAATAGAAGCACGCAATTTGATAAAAAAGCATCAAAAGCATTTATAGCTATGCTTAATGAAATAAAAAGAAGGGCAACAACTTTAAAATCAGAGGGAGTAAATTTTTCTTTGTCCACTAATGAAGATGAATGTTTTTTTGATGTTCCAGATGCCCACACTGTTTCTGTTGTGTGTTCTCATGAAGGGGTTCCTTTAAATAAATTAAAAGTTGGACGTCATCAAGTTCATGAAATACCTGTGCAAGTAAACCCTGAACCCCTTGAAAGATATAAAAAGGCAATTGAGGATGTAGTTTCTAAATTGTGATTATCCTCCTTTCTTCAAAAAATAACACTTGGACATCCCAACGTCTCGCTCTTCAATGTCTCCTCTCCCAAGAAGAAAACAGATTAAACTCCTCACCCTGCACCTTGCAAGTTTGGTTTGGTTTTCTATTTGGGTTATATTCGCGAATCCATTTAATTTTATGAATCTCAAAATTTTATCAGCTTCTTTTTTATTTATCGTTGATTTCATAATTTATCTAAGAAAAAAGCCTATTTAAGTATTACGCTGATTATCACTCTGTTTTTTATTCTGAAAATTACTCTTGTTTTTATGGTGAACGACGACTTGTTGATATTTTTTGCCAGAAGTAAACTGCGCGTAGAAGTCCTTAAAAAATTAAATGAAAAGCCTCAGATTGCATCCTTCCTGGCACAAGCATTAATGAAACACCGAGAAGTAATCAGCAGAGTTTTTTTAGATCTCCATGAAAAAGGATTAGCGGAATGCAAGAATCCCGAGAGTCCGCATTTTAGATATTACAAGATTACAAAAAAAGGACAGAATGTTTTGAAAGAAATAGTTCGTGATTAATTCTTGTTAAATGTCTGATTGATTTATCTTCTTTTTCCTTTTACAATATAATCTATTTCCTTCTTTTTTACATTTGATAAAACCTTTCTTCTCAAATTTCTCTATTCTATTCTTTGCTGTGTTTGGATGAATGCCAAGATATTCTGCAACTTCCGAAGGAGTTACCACCTTATTAGTGCTATTGAATGTTTTGGCAACAGCTTTTCCAATTTGGTCTTCTTTCTTCAACGGATTCTTTTTTTTGAAAAATTTTGTCACTTTATTTTCTTTTCAAATTTAATTGAATACTGTGATTTATTTTCTAATGGAACTGTTATTATAACTTTATCGCCTTTTTTAATTCCCAATGCAAGAACCACTTCTTTTGGCAAATGTATAAAATATTGCGGAGTTGTTCTTTGACCTTTCCTTCCCCCTTCTTCTTTTGGCTTGGGTTTACTGACCTGGACATTCACTGACCTACGAATCGTTTTTATTAAATCCTCCTTTGACATATCTATAAGTAATGTTACAACTATTTAAATATTCCTAATAATAATGTTACGATTATACAATAGTAAAGTTTAAATACTCCTGTTATTTAGTAATATTACGATATTTCAATTAAGAAGTGTCTTGAGAGGAGCACTATGCTCTGCTCCTCTTTAATTAAAATCTAAGGAGACCAAAATGAAAGAAAAACAAACAAACCTTAATAACCAGAATAAGAAAGACTGGAGAAAATATAATCTTGCAAAAAGGAAAGAGAAAAGATTATTTTATGAATTGCTTTATGAATTAGGTCAATTAATCCCAGAACCGCCGAGAAAAAATGGAAGACCCCCTGTTCCTGTAAGAGATTTATTTTTCTCGCTTGGATTAAAACTCTATTCTAATTATTCAGGAAGAAAAATAGATACTGATTTAAATCATGCAAAGGCGATAGGTTATATTTCAGTTGCTCCTCATTTCAACACAATGCATGATTTTCTAAAATGCCTTGGGACTTATGATCTTTTGAAAAAACTTTTAGTAATTTCTGCACTCCCCTTAAAAAATTTGGAAGATGATTTTAGTATGGACGCAAGCGGTTTTGGCGCTTATGGATCTGAGTCTTGGAGAAGAGTAAAATATGATAAATATAAAAAAGAAACAAAGTGGAAAACTTTTCTCAAAGGGCATATTTTTATTGGAACCAGAAGCAATGTAATCTGCAGTTGTGAGGTGACCAATTCTAAAGTCGGAGATGCAACAATGGCTCCAAATTTATTGCAACAAGCCAATGGGAATTTTAACATTCGGCAAGTCAGCGCAGACAAGGCCTATTCTTCCAGAAGGATACTCCAAATAATCCAATCCCTAGATGCCATTCCATTCATCGCTTTTAAAGAAAATGCCAATCCAAATAAATATTCCCCCGAGATATGGATTAAAATGTATAATTATTTCAAAGAGAATAAAGAAAAATTTATGAAAAATTATCACCGAAGGTCAAATGTGGAGACTGTCTTCAGTATGATCAAAATGAGATTGGGGGAATTTCTCAAATGCAAAAATTTTGAAGCCCAAAGAAATGAACTAATGATGAAATTCATCTGCCACAACATTTGTTGCCTGATAACTCAGAAATTTATTCACAATATAGATATCAATTTTAAAGTATGCGAGGCAAGTTTTGTCAATAAGCCGTTGAAGAAATTTATTAAGAAAGACAAAAGAAAAAATAATTTTGGAAATATAAAATTTAAGAAGTAAAAGTTTTCGGTCAAACCGATTTTTTCATTTTAGCTTTTACGTGCAACGCCAAAAGTTTCCTATCACAATTTGGTAGGAAGGATTTATAAACTACAAAATCATAATAAAATTATCAAAATGGGGAAAAAAGGAAAATTAATTTTGGGGTCAGTATTTCTATTAAGTTTATTCTTAATGATGAGTTTAGTTTGTGCTAATGCAGATATGGTAACTCCTGCGAGTAGTGCAACTATCTCTGGGACAGCTATATTAAATGCAAGCGGAACAAATCTCCTTAATTGTACCTTCTATGCAAAGAGTGCCTCTACTGCTAATAGTAGTTGGTCAACATTAAGCACGGATACTAATGAGACCGCAAGTGCTTCTTCAATAAATGGAACATTTGACTCAACTATCTTAGAAGATTCTACAGATTATATATTCAATGCGACATGTTATAATTCTTCTGGGAGCCTTCATGACGGAACCACTACAACTGGGGTGACTGTTGATAATACAGCTCCTACAGCTCCGACATTATCCCCAGCAGATTATTCTTCTTTGACAACTTCTGGAACACAAACTTTTACTGGGACAGTAACTGATTCACAGACTACTTCATGTACTTACACAATTTATCGTGGGGGAAGTTCTTCTGATGGAAGTTCTGGATCAGCATCATATTCGTCATCTTCATGCACATTCACGAAAACTTTTTCCTCAACTATTGATAATGGTGTTTGGTGGTGGACTGTAACTGCTAGCGACGGAACAAATACCTCTTCAACAACAGCTCATTTCAATGTTCAACTCCCAGGATCAGGAGGAGGAGCTCCTTTGAGTGTTGCAGGAGGAGGAGAAACTGCAGGAGAAGGAACTTCAAAAGTTTGGAAATGGGTTTTATCAATAATTGTATTAGTCCTTCTTGTTTGGGGGGCATTTGCAGTAATCAATAAAAAATAATCATAAATCATGTTCAACAGGAGATAAGGTAAAGGGTACTGATAATTGTTGAGATTTTATTTAATTCTCCTCAACGATTGATAATCTCCGCCTAATGTTAGTAAATGTGGACGAGGGT
>JBHLJZ010000182.1:0-4903 GCA_048887165.1 Candidatus Hodarchaeota archaeon
TAGCACCAAGAGTAGCAGCAACTCTGGAATTAGGTCTTACAGCTGACTGTACTGGGTTGTCTATACGTGATGGATTATTATTACAAACAAGACCAGCATTTGGCGGTAATATTATGGCTGATATCATTTGCCCCATGACACGCCCTCAAATGGCAACCGTTAGACCCAACGTTATGGATGTAGCACCGATTCAAGGTAATAATAAAGCAGAAATCATTGAAATACCTGTTAAAGTAGATCTTCAAAGTTTAAAAGTAAAAACGAAAGAGGTAATCAGTGGAACTACTGCTGAATGTGGCATTCCGGTGTGCGAGGCAGACACCATTGTATCTGGTGGAAGAGGCGTTGGTAGTAAAGAGAATTTTAAATTAATTGAGGACTTAGCCAATGTTTTAAATGCCGCTGTAGGAGCCAGCAGAGCAGCCGTCGATTTAGGTTGGATTCCTAAATCACAACAAGTTGGACAAAGCGGAAGTACAGTATCTCCAAGAATTTATATCGCATGTGGAATATCAGGAACAATCCAACATTTGGTTGGAATGAAAAGTAGTGATATAATAATTGCTATAAATAAAGATCCCGAAGCCCCTATATTTAATGTCGCAAATTATGGAATTATCGGAGATTTGTGTGAAATAGTTCCTCTATTAACTGAGGCTTTAAAGAAAAAATTAAATTCAGATTAATTTCCATTTATTTTTATAATTACTTCAAACTCGAATTCTAGAAAACTAGTATTCAGAGTAATATATTTAACTTTTATATTTATTAAGGTTGAATTATTAGTTAAGCCAAAATAATAAAATAATTTAAGAAAGGAAATATAAATGGCAAAATTTTCAACTCAAGTTATTAAGGATGAAATTCTCGAAAAATTGAGACTTGAATATAGATACAAATTCCTTAATGTAAATTTGATTCCAATATTATCAGAAGCACAATTGAATTTCCTTAAAGAAGTTCAAGAATTTTGTTTAAAATTTGAATCTGATAACAACATTACTCATGGTCCTGAAGAAGATATTTATGATTGGTATTCAGGCTTTGGAAAGGAAGGTTATATAACACGCCAACATAATTTCGATATTATCGATGAGAATTATGAGGAATATGGATTAGCTATGGACTTTATGAGAACTCTTGCTCTTGATTTTTTTGATCCTCAATTAGCAATGAGTTTTGGAGCGACTGTTATCGGTATTAATCCGATATATGAACACCATGAAAATATTCCTGTAAGATTAGAAGCATTAAAAGAATTGGTGACTGGACAAACTCCTGGATGTCTTTTGATAACTGAACCAGAAAGAGGATCCGATGCAGTACATCAATTAACTCTATGTGAAGAACAGAATGATGGCAGCTTCCTTTTAAATGGAGAAAAAATATACCAGACTAACGCTCCAAAATCCAAATGGGCTGTGGCTTATGCAACTGCAGAGAAGAATAATGGTAATAAAATGGCTCAATTTCTCATTAACACATCATGGGATGGATGGAAATGTGAAAGAATAATTATACCTTGGGTGCCTAAGCTTTATCTTGGAAAAGAAAACTTAGTTAATCTTCGAGTTCCAAAAGAATATATATTGGGTGGTGTTGGAAAAGGAAGAGATCATCTTTTTGAAGGATTGATACCAGAAAGAATTGCTATTGCGTTAAGAGGTGTGGCAGAAAGTTGGGGTGCCTTAGCACATGCAACAATTTATGCAAACATGAGAAAACAATTTGATAAAGAAATTTTATTATTTCAAGGTGTAGGATTTCTTTTAACAGATTTATGGGCTAGAACCACACACCTGACTCATGGATTACTAAAATTTTGTGAATCTTATGACGAAAAAATAGAAAAGTATAAAGGAGAATTGCCAGAAAACATTTCACAGGCAATGGTGGCATCAGCAAGTCAGTATAAATATAGCTGTGCTAAATTATCTAAAAAAGTTTGTTATGAAGCAGCGAATCTGATGGGTGGTGCTGGTTTATGTGATAACACCTTAATGCATGACCTTCTGAATATATCTAGAATTCAAGAGATAATAGGTGGTGCTAGGCAAATCCATTGTTTTATCATGTCTCGAGCGTTAAGAAGATTTTTTAAACAGTTATAATTTATTATTCTGTTATATTTTTTGAAATAATTTGAAGATTAGAGGTGTAATATCTGGAAAAAGTAGCTATAATTGGTGTAGGTCATACCAAGTTTGGAAGATTGGATGAGAAAAATTTAATGGACCTATTAAGTGAAGCATCGTTAGAAGCAATAGAAGATTCAAACACAACAAATAAAGATTTTGATTCAGTGTATGTAGGCGCGATGAGTCCAGCTTCCTTTAATCAGTTATCTGGTGTTGCCAGCGCACTTGTGGATAAAATTAGCTTATTACCTGCTGCTGCAGATCATATTAAGAATGGACCAGCTAGTGGGGGTTCTGCTGTGAAAGCTGGTTTTCAAGCTATTGCTTCTGGAATGAGTGATTTGGCCTTAGTTGTTGGTGGTGAAAAAATGACTCATATTACAACACCGGGATCCATTACTTCAAATGTAGCTACACTAACACACCCTCAAGCGGAACGACCACATGGAGTTTCTCTTCCTTCTTTCGCAGGATTATTGACAAGAGCTTATCTAGAAAAATATGATGCAAGAATTGAGTGGATTTCAGACATTGCAATTAAAAACCATAACAATGGAGCTTTAAATCCAAATGCGCATTTTCAAAGACCTATAGAGGATTTTATGAAAAGTGCAATTCAAAAGGGAAAGGGGAGTTGGGATAATATTTATGATTTCCTCAATGATGATATAACTAATCCAATAATAGCAGATCCTTTAAGACTTTTTCACATTTGCCCTATTTCAGATGGAGCTGCTGCTATTGTACTATGCAATGCTGAAATAGCTAAAAAATTCAATGATACTCCTGTTTTGATATCGGGAATCGGTCAGGCTACTGATACTCATATTGTGTTTGAACGTGAAGATATTACAACTTTAAAAGCTCTAAGATTATGTTCTGATCAAGCGTATAAAATGGCTAAACAAAAGCCATATGACATAAATGTTGCCGAATTACATGATGCTTTTGAGATACTTGAAGCAGTTCAAAGTGAGGATATAGGATTTTTTAAGAAGGGAGAGGGTGCTAAAGCAGCACATGAGGGTTTAACAAAAATAGGTGGGAAAATACCAATCAATCCTTCAGGAGGATTAAAGGCACGTGGGCATCCATTAGGAGCCACTGGAGTAGCTCAAGTTGTAGAGTTAGTTTGGCAATTAAGAGGGGAAGCAGGGAAAAGACAAGTTGATAGTGCTAAAACAGGTATCACATGCAACTTTGGAGGTTTTGGAAACAATATTATTTCCATAATTGTAGAACGCACATAATATTATTAAAAATTTCTATTTAATAGGAAGTTTTTAGCATGACAAAAGAATTATCAAATTTTCCAGCAATTTTGTACTCTGGATTGTGGTTATTAAAGACACTAGGCTTATTAAAGAAAGATTTTAGCAAAGTTAATGTTAAAATTATCGTTCTTATTACCGATGTACCACCCGCTTTCATGTTAAAAATTGAAAAATCGGATTTCCAGATTGAAATTCTCGAAGAAGTAACCTCTATAAATGAGCTAGATAATGCAGAATCCGATGGTTATATTAGCTTACCTTCCCAAGTTTTCCTCGGTAGTGTGGAAGGAGTTCTTGAAGGAATAAGAAATAATTTGGTCATTTTCAAGGGTGAAGCATTAAAATATTTAGGAAAGATTGGAGCTGCGTTTTGAAATGGAATATGAAAATGGTTTAAATTCTTTAGAGAGAATTTTAATGATATTAGATGGTGAAAAACCTGATCGAGTAGCAAGTTTATGTTTAGGAGCGGATTATGATTTCATACATAAATTCATGAATTCTCCATTTGCTATAACTGAAGACGATCTTTTACAATTTGAACGTGATAGTTTATCATTTAACGTACCATCCAACCAATATTTAATAGCGAAATTCTCTCCTCCATATATCCTCCCAGCGGGATTAAATGCTAAAATAGACATGTGCTGGGAGACAGTTATTCCTGGATCCATGACGAAAGCAAAAAATATGGATGGATTTGTCTTTTCTAATGGCGCAGTAGAAAAATTCAGCGTTCGATATAACGGTTTACCCTTTACATGGTATATTGGACCATCAATTCTAACTGAACATGATTTTAAAACTTATTGGGAATCAGAGGATCAACTAAGTCCAAAGAAAGCTCAATTTAGTCATCTTGCTAAGTCGAGGAAAACGATGCTTAAAAAATATGATATAGTGGTATCTCAAGGAATTAATGGTCCTTTCGAGAACTGTATTTTAGGGATAGGTCCTGTAAATTTTGCTAGATATGCTCGTAAAAATCCTACTTTCTTAAAAAAACATATGGATTTTCAATGGAATGTTATTGAAGAACCCTCATTAAGACTACTGATGAACACTAAACCAGATTTAGTAATGTGTGGAGATGATTATGGATATAATCTTGGTTTACAAATCCCTTTAAAACAGTGGCAAGAATTTGTCAGACCATATCTGAAAAAATATGTGGATATCGTTCACGATAAAGGTATTAAGTTTATAATACATACTTGTGGAGATATTCATGAACTTTTTCCTGATTTTGTTGAAATAGGGATAGATGGTGTGGAATCATTACAACCTCAAATCAATGATCTTGAAATGTACAGAAAAAAGTATCCAGAAATAACTCTTTTGGGAACTATGGATGATACTGAGCTACTTAATTCAGGAACTCCAGAAAGCATAAGACGATTAGTAAAGAATTATATAGCTAAATTAGGTAGAAATGGAGGATATATCCCGGGCCCAACAAATTTTCTATTAGATCAACCTCCAGAAAATATT
>JBHLJZ010000183.1:0-4867 GCA_048887165.1 Candidatus Hodarchaeota archaeon
GATACAGAATAATAATCTTCTATTGAAATTGGAATACTTTCTTCATCTGAAATGAGTAAAGCAGCAGCTCCATCAGCAAATCCATATTCCCACATTGTTGAAGGTTCGGGCACTCTGGTATCAGAAGCAATCACAAGTATACTATTAATATCTTTATTAGCCTTTATAGTGTCTACAGCTCTGGTTACTGCTGTTGTTCCAGCCTTTAGTGAATCTGTAAAATCAGTCGTAATAATGTCTTCTCTCATATCCAATACTGTGGCAATTAATGATGCAGAATCCTTTTCAGTATAGACTTGAGTTGTTGAAGCAAAATACAATCCATCAATAGTTTTTGGGTCTATCCCTGCTATGCAATCTAATCCAGCTTCAACTGCCATTGTTAAACTATCTTCATCAAACATCGCTATTGCTTTAGTACCAGGAACAACTGGAAATTCCCAAGCCTTACTAATAAGTTCTCTAGGAAGCATATATTTTGGCAAATAGGCACCATAACTTTTTATACCAATTGGCATTTTTTTCTTTTTACCTCATTCTTTAATTTTAAATTTTTTCAAAAAGTAAATGATTATATGATGTGCAATTTTTTAGAATAAATATATTTTTTTTTTAAACGAAGATTTGCCAATAAACGCAATTGCAAAAAAGTACAAAAATTAGTATTAATATTAATTAAGTTATAGGTGCTTGATTTAATTCATCAGCATCAAATTTCTTCTCTAAAACAATAATAATAGGCTCAAAACCAGATTTTCCAAAAACATCTATAAGTTTCCTTTCTCCTTTATATGCCATGTTAATTCTTACTGATTCGCAACCCCAGGATTTTAATATCTGTTCCGCTTTTGTTGCTAATATTTTTCCAACACCCCTACCAATATATTCTTTTTTTGTAGCCCAATTGTTTAAATATCCTATGTACTGCCCTAAATTATTTTTAACAGCTTCTAACATACCCATAGATACCACTTCACTCGTCGATTTCAATTCTGCTATAAGTGTTATTCTCTTCAAATTTGGTTTAAATTGCCTTAGACCAGAAGTTTCTCTCCATTTTTCTTCACTTAAACCGATATCAAACTGTTCTTGGAGTACTTTTAAAATTTCTAAAGTTGCTTCATAATCAGATGTTCGATAATTTCTTATAATAATCTCATCTTCACTTAATATATCTTGAGACAAATTCTTCACTTTTTTTTATTTTTTATTTATTGAGTAATTCTAAATCAATTCTTTTGGATAACAATTTTTCCTTTTTATTTTCATCTAATACAAAAATTAAATATTCTTTAATTTGGGGTATTATTGGTGAAAGAAATACCAATTGTTCTTTTGGATACCAAACTTGTATGAATTCATTTAAAACCTCTTTTTCAAAATATTCTTTAACGTGAGATATTTTTACGGTAAGTTCATGCATTTCTTTATCTGAATTATTTTGTAATATAATCTCTAATTCTTGGCTATCTTCCATTATATCTATTTTAGTTATTAGAAAAGGAGCCATTCTATTAAAATCAACAGCTTTTTCATCACTTGGATCAAATAATTTAATTGTAGAAAAGGAATCTTTATAGTCTTTACTAGCAATATGAGCAACATCAATTCCTTTTAATGAAAGATATGAGATAGCTTTTTGCATCTTGATCGATGTTGTATCAGATTTTCTAATAATACTTGAAAAGTAATAATCATTTGCATCTTTAATTAACTTATTTAAATCTTCTTTATATTTATTACCCTTCTCGATTACTTTCATAACTGCAGGCGATTTGATCATTTGATCTCTTAAAATCTCAGCTTCAATAATCTCAAACAATTTATCTCCGAATTTAGATTTAATTTCATTTGTTAATACTTTAATCAAATCATCTCCAAAAATTTCAATCTTATTTGGTAATGAAACAATGATGACAATGGTTTCAGGGGTTTCTTCTTCTAAACCTGCTCTTCTTTTCTTTCTTTTTGATTTAGTTAAAAATTTTTTACCAAAAAAAGTATATCCTTTAAATTCAAGATCTATATGATCCAAAACCTCTTGTTCATCAATTCCCAAAAACCAGATTGGGTGAAATCGGATCGGTCTCATAAATTTTTTATCATCTTTATATCGATCATCTGGATAAATTAGTAATGGAATATGCCCTTTGGCCTCATCAAAATATAGAACATATACTACAGCTAACTCTTCAAAAGCATAATTCTGAGAATTCGAAGAACCAGTTAAATTTACCAATTGAAACCCAAATTATTATTTATTTCAATATCTATAAAATTAAATAATTTATTGTCTAAAAGTTTAATTATTATATATTAACTAGAAATAAACAATATAAATAAAAATATAGAGTGCTTTAGATATGATTATTACTGAAGTAAAAACATACTTAATGGTTCTTGATTTTACATTCAAAATAGGGGCAATGCCCGCCTTTAAGGCAAGTGGATTATTTATAGAGATTAAAACTGATGAAGATATAGATGGATGGGGACTAGCACATTGGAATTTAAGCAATGCAGGTGCACAAAAGTTAATAGATGAATTTATCGGTCGTTTACTAATAAAAGAAGATCCCTTTATGATTGAAAGAATTTATCATAGCCTATATCATAATACTAATCGTATTATGTTTGGAATACCTCAAGTAACTAGCGCAATCGAGGTAGCATTATGGGATATAATAGGAAAAGCTACAAAACAACCTATTTATCGTTTATTAGGTGGAATGAAAGATAAAGTGCGAGCTTATGCGTCTATGCCAAGAGGTTATAAGCCTAAAGCTGCAGTAGGAGCAGTTCAGTCTGCCTTAGATCTAGGTGGTTTTACTGGAGTTAAATTGAGAATAGGGGGGAGAGGAGGTAAACCAGAAGCAATTATAAAAGAAGTAAGGGATGCTTTTCCCGATTTACATATAATGGTTGACGCAAATTCAGCTTATTTGACGGTAAGTGATGCATTGAAAATAGCTAAAGTATGTTATAAATACGACTTATCTTGGCTAGAAGAACCCATGCCATCCGATAATTTAAATGCATTAGAAATGTTAAGGAAGAAATCACCTATTGAAATCGCAGGAGGGGAAAATGATTTTGGAATCTTTAGATTTGAAGATGTTTTAAATAAAGGATGTTATGATATTATTCAACCTGATGTAAGTCGTAGTGGCGGTTTTTTACAAGTGAAAAAAATGGACGCCATGGCTGAAGTTAAAGGAGTTAAATTAATTCCCCATACTATGGGTTATGGGCTCCAATTAGCAGCAAACCTTCACTTAACAATGTCAAGTCGATGCGATTGGTTAGAATTTCCCTTTTATCCAGAAGAATTTCAAGTACTTGAGGATCCTATAAAATGTGAAAAAGGAATTGTAAGAGCTTTAAACAAACCAGGATTGGGAGTTGAAATTAACAAAAAGATGCTAGAAGAGAATTTAGTTTCTTAATCTACAAATGTTTTTTTTCTAAGAGTATTCGATATTGTAGGTTCCATTCTTGTTTCATATGGAAGATAATTCAATTCGGACATTTTTAAGGGTAAATTGATTAATTTTTAATATAATTCCCAAATTTTTTATCGCTTTAAAGCATTGAGTTTAATAATTAATATTTTCTTTAGGATTTAGAAAGAATCGTATTAGAATTATGCAAAAAAGTAAAAATTGGTACGAAATCATAAGACAAAAAGATTATTTATATGTAATTCGAGAGAGGTTAGATCAAATTGAACCTAGGTTCCTTACTAAATATTTAAATCTATATCTACTGGTTGGAAACAATAATGCTTTATTAATTGATACCGGATGTGGTTTATTTCCCTTAAAGCCATTAATTGATGAAATAGTAAAAGATAAAACTCTATTAGTTATAAATACACATTCTCATTTCGACCATATAGGAGCAAATGATGAATTTAAAGAAGTTATGATTCATGAAAACGAGAGAAAAAAGATTATTAAAACAACTGATGTTTCTTTTTTGAAATATTCAGTTAAGGAGGTTGTAAATAATTATAAAGTAAAAGATTTTAAACTTAAACCAGCTAATTCGGTAAAAACTTTAAAAAATAGTGATAATCTTGATTTGGGAGGAATTTCTTTAAAAATAATTCATACTCCCGGACATTCAAAAGGTTCAGTTTGTTTAATTTCAAATACAAGAGAACTTTTTACAGGAGATACAGCACATTATGGATCAATGTATTTGCCTAAACAAAGAAAATTTCCTTTATTTTTAGAAAGTATTCAAAAGTTAATTCAAATTTATGATAATAAAAAAATTGAGGAAATTTATCCTTCACATGAACAGTTTGCCGTTAAAAAAGATCTTCTCGTGAATCTCTATAATGGTATGAAAAATATAGAAAAAATCTGGAAAATTAAGATTAAAGATAAGTTTTTAGGAAGTTGGATTTTACAAGATGAATTTTTTAGATATATAGTAGAAAAAAACTTTAGAAAGAGTTGATTTTTATCAAAAAAGTTGAAGAAATCTCGTTGGATGGTGAATGGAACTTAATCCAAAAAGAAAAAGATATTAATATTAGTATAAAAGTTCCAGGATCCATTTTTGAAGCTCTAATTATAAATGATATAATAGAGGATCCCTTTTATGGATTAAATGAACATAAGGTATCATGGGTTTTTGAAACTGAGTGGAATTGTGAATTAGAATTTGATGTTAATTCAGAGTTCTTAAAATTTCATAATATTTTAATACATTTTAACGGAATTGATACTTTTGCTGATATCTACCTAAACGAAAGACAAATTGGTTCGACTTCAAATATGTTTGTCGCTTATCAATACAATGTAAAACATTTATTAAAAGAAAAGAATAATCTCCTTAGAGTTATTCTCAAAAGTCC
>JBHLJZ010000184.1:0-4765 GCA_048887165.1 Candidatus Hodarchaeota archaeon
TTACCTCGCTTTCCAAATAACTGATCTGGTTTAGCTACTACTTTTTCTGATTGAATCCAAGGATTATCCACGATCAATTTATCTAAATCAGTATCGCAATCAACAATAACTAGTTTATTATGATAATTAAATTGAGGAAAATACTTAGGAAGTTGGTTGGCTAAAAGTTTTTTAGCATCATATTCATAAATATTTTTCTGAGCCAAGTCCTTTTTTCTCCTTTATTATTTACTATTATGTAATAATATTTGCTAATATGAGAAGAGTTGGTTTTTATAAAAATTTTTCCCACAGCAATTATATGGGAACTTTTTCCCCCCTTTTTCATTAAACTTTTCAATTTTGAGATTCTTTCGACAATAGAATTAGTAATTTAAAGATCGAAAAAGTTAAAATTTTATTCACCAATTATAACCTGATTATAACACCTTTCTGCTATAACTTGTTTACCTATCTTAGTAATTCTTTTAGCTAATTCAGATATTTTCCATCTTTCATTACCTTTTACATATGTAGAAAAAGTATCTTGTAAGGGTTCAGACCATTTAGATGGAATTTTATCTGCACCAAGTTGAGCTCCTAAAATAGCTCCGATATTACCACAATTACAATCTGTATCAAAACCCATCATTGCTGAGATGCAAATCGAGCGTCCAAGAGGATCTTTATTAGTTTGTTTTCCATAGAGCAATGATAGAATGATAATACCTATATTTGGTAATACATGAACATCCGGAGTTTGAACTCCAGGAATAATTTCTGTTAAAAAGCTTAATCTTTTTTTATCCCTCTTTTGGATCTCTTTTATTAACTCTTCTTTTACCTCATTCCAGTATTTAACTAATTTTCTTCGAGCCATTTTAATGTCATCCTGTAATTCTTTATAAATATCATATGCTGTGAAAATCATTTGAGTATACCGACTCTCATTTTCATTTGGTAAATATTTTAATGCACTTTCAATATTCTTTTCAATATCCGTTTCGAAAAATGCTTGGGAAATTAAAATAGCTACAAATATTTCGCCTTCTATTCCAATACCAGCATGTGAAATACTTCCATCAATTTCTGCAAAATGTTTAGCCATTCGGGGGCATCCTGGAGCAATTTGGCCCCATATATCTGCACGCATTTGAGCCCCAATCGCATCATAATAAACATTATTTAGCGTACCTGAATCTGGAGGTAATATACCAGATCTTAGATTCTTAAGAGCGATCTGTTCTGCGGTATAGTTATATTTATATAATAAATCAACCCACTCTCTTGCTATATCTTCAGCATCAATATTTATTCCATATTTTTCAAGAGCAATTAATGCACAGATTTCATACATCTCATCATCATTTACATAATTCAAATCAATTGGCTCTGGATAATAAGAAATTTTACCATACTTTCTTTTTATATCGAAATAGGGCATAAATTCTACAGGAACACCAACATAATCACCCGCTATACGTCCAATCCAAGATCCAAGAACTTTATTATAATATTCTTTAGAAGAAATCTCTCTCATCCTAAGTATCTCCTTTTTCTCACCCAATATGTGATAAATACCAAAGAAATAAAACTTTCTATCATAATTGCAGATATGATCATCTTTAAAACAAATCTATAAGATTGATTGTCTTCAGGATAAACAGAAGTACTATTAATTGTATTATCAAGACAATATTTAAAAAATTTCTTTAATTATTTTGGGTACATCCCAAGGGGTGTCTGCGATATGAGCTCCGGCTTTCATTAAATCTCTAATTTTTCCTTGAGCAGTTCCAAAATCACCTGAAATTATAGCTCCAGCATGTCCCATACGCTTTCCTTCTGGAGCACTTTTTCCGGCTATATAGGCTACAATAGGTTTATCAACATTTTTTTCAATGAATCGTGCTGTCTTTTCTTCTTCATCACTTCCAATCTCACCAATTAAAACTATAAGAGAAGTATTTTCATCATTAGCATAATATTCGACTGATTCTTTCATCGTTTTGCCTCGTACTGGATCACCACCAATTCCAATATATGCAGATACTCCAATTCCAGCATATCCAATTGATTTAGTTATTTCATAAGACAATGTACCACTTTTTGAAATAACTGCTACATTTCCATAATGGCACATATCACCGGGCATTATACCTAATTTAATTTTATCAGGTATTAGTATCCCTGGACAGTTAGGACCTATTAAATGTAAACTCTTCTCTTGAGCTATTTCGGTTAGGCGTATCATATCAAAAACAGGAACATTTTCAGTAATAATACATGTAAGATTAATTCCAGCAAATAAACTTTCTTTAACTGCGCCATATATAAATCTCGCAGGTACAAAAACAATACTAGTATCGCATCCAGTTTCTCGTATAGCTTCTTTAACTTTATTATAAACCGGAATTCCATTTACTTCTTGACCGCCCTTACCTGGAGTAACACCTGCAACAATTTTCGTCCCATAATCAAGCATTAATTGTGTGTGAAACATACCCTGTTTCCCGGTAATTCCTTGAACTACAACCTTAGAATTTTCATTAATATACATTATTCTTCAAGCACCTCCTTTACTTTTTGCACTGAATCCATAACATTCTGATAAGCATCTATCCCTTCTTCTCTAAGTAGAGCAATACCTTCAGCATATTTTGTACCAGTTAACCTTATAACTAAAGGTGGAATCTCTTTAAAATCACTTAAGGCTTGTATAATTGCTTCAGCTACTATATCGCAACGAGTTATCCCTCCAAAAATGTTAACAAAAACACATTTTAGATTCATTTTAAATAATAATTTTAAAGCTTGATATATTCTTTCTTTACTTGCACCTCCGCCCACATCAAGGAAATTTGCTGGTTTTAAACCAAGATTCGAAAGTACATCTAAAAGTGCCATAGTTAAGCCTGCACCATTTGCTAAAATACCTATATCACCATCTAATTCAACAAATGAAAATCCCGCTTCTTTAGCTATCTTTTCTAGTCCTGAAAGTTTTTTCTCCTGAAATTTTTGAACAGTTGGTTGACGGAAAGCAGAATCCTCATCTAGTATCATTTTCCCATCAACAGCTATCAATCCAGATGGAGTAAGAACTAATGGATTAATTTCAACCAATTCTGCTTCTAAATCTTTAGTGATTTTCCATAATTTCAAAAAAATATCTCTTGCTAAATCTGAATACGTATTAGAGAACCCCAATTGATTAGCAACCTTTAATGCTAATTTTTCTGTTAAGCCTTCTTTATAAGTAAAACTTTTTTTTATAATTGCCTCAGGATTGTTTTTTGAGACTTCTTCAATATCGATACCGCCCTCTTTACTCGCAATAATGAAAAATTGTCTTCCTGAGGCATCCAAAGCTATTGAAGCATAATATTCATGTTTTATATCAGCTAATTCTTCAATTAATATAGCCTCAACATTAAAACCAGCTACTACACTATTAAAGTACTCTTTACATAATCTTATTGCTTCAACTTCAGATTGAGCAATTTTAATTAAACCTGCTTTCTTTCTACTTCCAATTGCAATTTGAGACTTAATAATGGCTGGAAAAGAAAATCGTTTGACTTTTTCTTCAATATTTTCACCTTTTAAAATTACAATATTTCTCACAAGAGGTATCCCAAATTTACTGAATAATTCTTTACTCTCGTATTCTAATAAGCGCAACTCATTCTCCTAATTTAATAAGTTATATCCTATAAATCTATAAGTTCATTAATAAAACTTACTCTAATAATCTATAATTTAAAAGAAGGTTATCAATATATGAGCAAATTATTAATGTGTGACTCCTTTAATCTTTATCAAGATTAAAGCACGAAGCTCCTGAAGATTCTTATCCATGTCATTAAAATCATATTCAATACCTAATCTTGATTTTAAAAGCGGAGGAATATGAACTACATCAAAAAAAATTGGAATAATAGGTATACCAATTGCTTCGGCGGCTGTCCATTCTTTCTCGACAGGTATTGAATTTAACGAGTTTTTAGAACAAAATAATAACATAACATCACATTTTCCAAGGTTGTCATTCATAAACTTAAAAATGTTATCATGCATATGCTCTTGCCAATAAAGAACATTCTTAATTTCTGGAAAGTTAGTTAATTTTTTTGTCATTTCACCAATTTTAAACATTTCTGCATCTTTTGTGGCATAACTTACAAAAATTAAATATTTCTCTCCGAAAACTGAAGGTGGTTTTTTTCCTTCCTGAACTGTAATCCAAACATCTAATCTATATCCTTCCTCTTTAGGCCAATAATTTTTTCGAAAATTAAGAAATTCAAGCGCTTCTTTAAGCTTACCTTTCTTCACTCCAAATATCGTTGTTATTTTTACAGAATCTTCTGAATACCAAGGCATTGTCTGTTGTATGGGTTTTGGTTCAAATAAATCACCCATTCTTGGTAGATTATTTAACATTTCTAGATATTTTTTATTCGCATCATCTATCTTCTCATAAGGAAAACTTAAATAAGCTAAAATTAAATCCATTTTGACTAACTCCCTATTCTAATAAAAGTAATTTCTACTACTTATTATTCTCTATGTTAAAGAATATAAATTATTATTTTATAAAAAGATAAAAAGTTATAATACTATTAATTTTTAAATAGGTTTTTTACTGAACTAAGAAAATTAGTATGATTGTATCTGTAAATTATGAAGATTCCCTTCAAATAAGTATTAAAAAAGCATATGAAGTTAGCTTACAATGGTTAAAAAACCAACATAAGGCAAAAATCAAAAAAACTATAGAACC
>JBHLJZ010000185.1:0-4756 GCA_048887165.1 Candidatus Hodarchaeota archaeon
AGTCTGATCCATATTTTTATCATCCATATATGCTTCACCATAAATTATAATTCCTCTAGTTGGAGGACCAGGGTCATCTATTAGTATTGTAACATTATTGTTTCTTTCAATATTTTTAGCTCTACGACTATTTCGAGGTGTTCCAATAATAATTTCATCATCATTATAATAAAACCATACAGGTACAGCATGAATCGTTCCATCCTTATTAATACTACAGATTCGCGCTATTTTTGCTTGTTTAATAAAAGTATCGATTTCATGCTTTGTTAATGGTGGAGATTGAGTATAAACCATTTGATTCCCTCTAAATATTTTAATTAAAGGGAATAATACAAACAAGGTTTTAATTTTTATTATTACTTCTCAACTTACCGAAATCAGAGTGATCTTCTTTTTTTTACATTAAATTGAGAAAATCGCTGTTTTATTAAATTCTTGAGTTCAATTAATATTTCTTCATCTAATTTATCTTCGTCCTCTATTTCTTCATGTAGTGTGTTAGCCAATATTGATACACCATGAGCAAAGATAGCTAAAGCAACATCATTATCATTCCATCCAGAATCCAATAATTGTTGAGAATACCCATTCTTCATTATCCCTTCGATCTTTTTCTTTAAATCCTCAAATTTAAAAATTTTTTTCTTCTTCATGAGTTTTCTAGCAACGAAAACCATACATGTATTAATCGCATTGGAAAACATAGCTCTGGGTCTCTGTTTTCTTTCAATAGTTAGAGGTTGTACACTAGTAATAATGAAATTCGAGTGACGATATGACTGAACAATTGCCATCCAAGCATGAATTGAACTTTGACTATAAATAAAAGAAAAAATTCCATCCTTATTCAGAACTCTGGCAGCTTCATTAAAGGTAAGTGTTAATTGTTCACAGTATTTTTTATATGTTTTATTAGAATCACCATCTCTAAATGAAGACGCTACTAATTCATCTTCCCAATTTGTGGTATCTCTTTTTAAATGCTCGTCATTGATTTTACTAATTAAAGTTGCTTTCCATATATAAAAAAAATCAGCTAAAATTGAATAATAGATGTTATCATAATAAGGAGGATCGGTAATAATTGCATCGAAATAATTATCATCAAATGGTAAATTCTGAGCCTTTCCGTGCTTTATTATTGCTGGTATCGGAAACTTCTTTATTTTTTTTACGGCTTTCAAAATCCTCTCTAATTTTTTCCATAAATTTGCAGGACCGTGTAATACAGGATCAATCTCTACATAATCCCAATACATAGGAACTCCTGGACCACAGAAAGCTCTACCTACTTGCTCATTTTGAGATATCCACATCGTTATCCTGCAGTTCCAATCAACGAGCTGGTCTATAAAAGCAGATAAAATTGAAATTGCATAATTAGCTATTTCTTTTCCTTTTTCTTTATGAAGAATTTCATACTCTTCATATAAACTCTTTATTAAAAGAAGTATAACAACTCTTTGTCTCTGGTTGAATATATCTCTATGATATTTAATCCCATAAAGTGCAGGGTTGACAATTCCAGACCATTTTGGCAATTCTGTTTGAGGGATTTTAATATTCAGATAATTAAGAACACCTTTTTCAATTTCATCCATTTGAGACGAATTTATTAAAGAATTCTTATTGGGTGTGAAATAGGTCTTTCCTTGTCCATGTATTGCATTTATTAACCCAACTAATTCATCTTGGCAATTACTTATTTCAACCTTATCTTCTACTAATTTACAATTAGGACATTTGATAGAACTATTAATCCAAACTGTAGGGTACTTATAGCCTTTAGAAATTTCTTTTATTTCAAGTATTTGTCTTTTCTTTTCGTTGCTAACCACAAACCCCAAATTTAGATTTTTCTTTTTCGAGAGCCATGGCCGTTTAATTAAATAAAACTTAAAACCACAGGATTTACATTTTTTAGAATAAGTCCAAAAATATCCAACTACATTTCCTTTTGAGTATTCATATTCACCAATATTTTCTGAAAGAACCTTTCTGTGTGGAAAGAGTGGATTTGTATATAAGCACAATCTTTTAAGAACATTTTTTCCAGCTTTCTCTATTATCCTGGAAATGTTCTTCTCATTAATTAGCTGTGATAAATTAAGCATACTTTTTTGATTAAAAATAGCTAATTGATTGGAATCAATGGAGTATGCGTGAACTCCGAGATTCATAGCCTCAAATGGGATGGTTCCACCCCCACTAAACATATCTAAAACTTTTGGATAATCATGATATTGTTCCTTTAATTCTTTTCTTGCCTTGATGAGAGTATTATTATTTTTTTCATCTAAAAAGGTTAAATCAGTCAATAAATCTAACATTTCATTGTTAATTTTCTTACAAAGGGACGTAAACACTAGTGCTCGCATGGCAGAATGTGGTCTTCTGGCCCACCATACATGAATAGTATGTAAAGTCTTACCACTTTCATATCTTTCTTTAAATCCCGAAATCGAAGCTTCATAATGAAGCATTCCTAAATCAATTAATCTTAAAGTTGATCTTTCAGGTAAACTTGTAAATTGTGGTGATATTGTATTTAATTGTTGTAGTTCTTTATCCTTGGACATAGTAATTTCAAATTTAATTTAATTAATTTATTTTAATCGGAATCCGTTTTCAAACGCTAGCAAATTCATTTCTATATTTTTACTTGAGAACTGGTTTTCTATATTAATCTTAACTTTATCCTTATTTAAGGGTAAGAATCTCAAAATGTAGCCTAATATAACCATATTTATTCTTCTACTTTTTTCTACTGTCTCTAAGGTTGGAATGAAATAGATATTATCTGATATTTCATTTAAGCTGTTTAAAACATATGTTTCTGATGGATATTCAATATTAAAAATTCTTTCTTCATACTTAGATATAATGATTTTTGTTGATTTATTTGGCTTCGCATATTTTAGCACGTCTAAGACACAACTTTTTTCAGTGGCAATTATTATATCTGCTGAACCAATCATTGGTACTGGAGCATTGACTTTATTGCCGAAGCGAAGGAAACAGGTTACTTTCCCACCTCTTTGACTAAGACCATGAGTTTCTGAAGTTATTATTTTAAAACCTTCATTCACTAAAGCCTTTCCTATAATTTTTAATAAGCTAATTAAGCCTTGACCTCCTATACCTGTAAATACAATTGTATAGCTCTCAATATTCATTATATTCCCTCCTTATTAATTGCATTATTTGGACAGATCTCCTCACAAATACCACAACCTAAGCATAAACTAGATTCAATATAAGCAACATCATCTTTTTCCTTAATTGCAGGACATAAAAATTGACTATAACAAAGACCACAATTATTGCATAATTCATAATCAATATATCTTGCTTCAATTTCATGTCTTTTAATATGTTTTTGAATACATTCATCCTTTATGATTATAACATGAAAGCTTTTACTTTTTACAACATCCAACCCCTTTTCATAAATAAGTTCTTTTAATCTGGCTAGATAATTTTGTTCATCTTTTTCATTATGCTTAATTATGCTTACATTAGCCCCAGTCCCTTTTAAAAATTGTTCTAACTCTATAGCTTTTTTAGTTTCTCCCTGTTTATAGAAACGAGTATCACTTCCTGGATGTGGTTGCTGACCTGTCATTCCAATCCAACCATTATCTAAAATAAGCACTAAAATTGGAGCCCTATTATGAAATCCATTTAAGAAGGCAGGGATACCAGAATGAAAAAAAGTACCATCTCCTATAATTGAAATATTCAAACTATCACTTGTGTGAGCAACACCTTGAGCTAATGCTATACTCGATCCCATACAGTATTTAACGTTGGCAAATGAGATTGGAGGGTATGCTAAAAGGGTATAGCATCCAATATCCTGATAGAAATAGATTTGCTTTCCTGTTTTTGATTTTATTTTTTTAATAGCTTGCTTTAGTGCAAATCCAGTTGTTCTATGGGGGCATCCCGAACACATTATAGGAAATCTTCCAATTGTTTCATATTTCTTCTCTTTAATCTTGTTTAAGTCTATTTTTAGGCTTTGTTTAGTTAGTTTTTGTAAGGCAAAAATTACCTTTGTAGGATCTAATTCCCCAATAAAAGATAATAACGAATTCTCTTTAGAATATGAAAAAGGATCTTTTCCATGTATTTTTACGTTAATGTTATTTTTTTGTGCAATCGCTAAAACCTGAGTTTCAATAAAAGCATCATTTTCTTCTACTACTAAAACTTGTTGGAAAAATTTGAGAAATTTTGCTATTTTTTTTTCAGGAAGTGGGTTTATAAAGCCAATTTTAAGAACTGGTGCTTTCAATTCAAGGAAATCTAAAGCTTCGAGTACATAACCGTATGATACACCACTAGTTATAACTCCTAGGCCGTAATCATTTTCTAGACCTTTATATTCGATTAGATTTATTGGACTAGCTTCAGATATTTTTAATGCTCGCTTCATTCTATAATATATTTGATTATCCTTTAATTCTAAAAAATAAAGTCTTGATGCGACATTGAATTCTTTTGATAAATCAAAATCATTTTCAATTTGTGATCGCTTTATTTCTCCAATAATAACATTACTTCTAGCATGAGAAACCATAGTTACTGTTCTTAAGATTACTGGAAGTTTCAGTTCTCTTGAAATATCAAACGCGTATTTAGTATAATCTAGACATTCCTGAGGATTACTCGGTTCTAATGCCGGTACTTTCAATAGCTTTAAATAATATCTTGAATCCATCTCTACAGCACTAGAATGCTGTTGAGG
>JBHLJZ010000186.1:0-4700 GCA_048887165.1 Candidatus Hodarchaeota archaeon
GCTGCTAAATTAATGCAAATTGTCATCCCTAATAAAATAGGTGCAGGATTTATCTTCATTTTTTCGCTGGTGCTAATAATCATTGGAACAAAAATTACTGCAACTGAAACATCCTCAATAAATGCAGCACTAATTGTAGATGTAAGGCAAATTACCCAGAAAAATTTCCTTGTATTCGTATGGAATTTCATAGTTATCCTTCTAGCTACTTCTTGAAAAATCAATTTTTCTTCTAAAATCGATACAATAGTAAATAAAGAAATTAAGAAGAAAATTACCTCCCAATCTATAGCTAGGAAAAATTCTTCCATTGAAATAGGATCTGGAGATAAAAAGAAGGTAGCTGCGGCAGCAACAAGCATTGAACCCATACTATAAGTTAAAAAATCTGTTCTTTCTCTAAAAAGTGCAAAAATTACTACGATAAAACAACTTATAACAATAATTTGTAATATTAGCAGCATAAAGTAAATGAATAAGATTTTATATAGAAATTAAATAAATATATATGAATTTATCTTCAAATAACTTTAAAGTTTAAGCTTATAAAGAAAAAATAAAAAAAATAAAATTTAAGATTATTTTTTAGAAATCCATAACCCATGAATATTGCAGTATTCTCTTGAAATTAATCCTTCTGGCTTTGCAACAGTAAAAGTTGCTTTAGGTTCCATTCCCGGTTTCAAGAATCTTCTCTCATAACAGCCATCTTTACACATTATTTCAATCCACATTATATAATGTTCTTCTGTCATTGGATGAGGCATACCTGCTTCAATTCCTATATCAACAGTGACCTTATTACCATCAATTTTTATGTGAGGAGTATGTTTCTCTTCTTTCCATTCTTTCCATTTCTCCTCCATCAGTTTCATTGGTTCACCACAACAAATTGTTTCTGGGACTCCTGGATTAAGAATTTCTATAACTTTTGCACAAATGTCGCATTTATAAATTTCTTTTTGTTTCATATCTTTTTCACATTTATTATCGAAAAATGTTGTTTCTAATATTCTATCATTTAATATTTAATTATTTTTATTAAATTTTATAAGAGGGATTGAATCTCTAGAAATCTTCACATTTCTTTCTGAAATATGGTCTTGGGTGTGAACAACTTGGACATTTCCAATCTGAAGGTAATTCATCCATTTCTACCTCGTAACCGCACTCCATACAAATCCATATGATCTTTTTTCCTCGTTTGAAGAAAGCATCATCACCAACCAATTTTAATAATTTTCCATATCGTTCTGCATGATGCTGTTCAGCACGAGCAATTGCTCTTGTTCTTTTAGCGATTTCAGGATACCCCTCTTTCTCTGCTGTATTTGCTAAATCCGGATAAAGTTTTGTATACTCCAAGGTCTCACCATCAATAGCAGATTTTAGATTTTCAATTGTATTACCATATGTTGTTGGATATTCCTCACAGACTTTGAATGCATCGAAAGGCTCATCTTTCTTGAACTGCTGGAGCATTTTATAGAACCAGCTTCCATGTTCTTTCTCTTGGTCAGCAGTTTCCTGAAAAATGCTTGACACTAATACATAGCCTTCTTTTTTCGCGATTGAAGAAAAAAAAGTATATCTATTTCTTGCTTGAGATTCACCAACATAAGCTGCAAATAATTTTTTTGGAGTTTCTTTCATTTTTCAACCTCGTTATTTTTTATTGGAATTTTCGTTTAAAATGAATCTTTTTGAATATATATTTATTACGCTAATTTTAACTCTTATACTTATAATTTAAAAGAAAATAGGATGTTCTTATGAGTAATTAAAAATTGAATTAATCTGTGTCTATATCAGTAGATACTGGATAACCTTTTCTATGCCACGCCATCATTCCGCCTGTAAGATTTCTAACATCCTTAAACCCTGCTCGAGTTAAAAGTTGAGCTGCCATCATTGAGCGCGAACCACTATGGCATAATACCACCACTTCTTCTTCCTTAAACTCTTTTATTATATCAACATTATATATTAGATCTCCTAAGGGCATTAATTTTGCATCTTTAATATGGCCTCCTAAACCATGATACTCTTGCGTTGTTCTAACATCCACTAAAACGGCTGGTGAATCTTCGCTTTCAAGTCTTTCATATAACTCTTCAACAGATATATTCGATAAAGGAGGTGCATCAGGACCTCTTAATTCCTTTCTTGTTTTTTTCATAATTTTAACTGGTGCTTCAACTTCTTCTACTGTTAGTGAACCTTTTTCTAAAACTGCTACTAATTTTCCTTCTTGTTTACTCAAATTAAGTAACTCAACGCCTTCTGTTAATTGAGCATATGCTTCCACACTCGCTTTAAAACCTGGATCTGTTGCATATATTTTTAATTTTTTCTCTTTTGGTAATACTTCAAGTCCTTTAATTAATGCGTTCAAAGGCCCAGGACAAGACAAACCAGAAGCATCAACCACATTATATTCTGCACTTTCAATTGTTTTACTCTCAATCATCTCCTCCATTATTTCTTCTGATGCGCCACATGCCTCAGCTATTTCTTCAGTAGTCGCTTGAGCGGTTTTAAACAATTTGTATCCTCCTGATAAATTTTTTACACTGTTAAATCCTTTGTGCATAAGTAATCGTGTAGTTAAATACCCTCTAAAACCTACTTCACAAAAAACATAAATATCCTTATCTTTTGGAATTTCATCTAGTCGATCTCTTAGTTCTAAATCGTTAATATTAACGGCATTTTCAATAGATCCTACCTTAAATTCTTCTGGAGTCCTTACATCAAGAAGAAAACTATTATTATCTTGAATATATTCAATATCTTCCCAATGCCATATTGGATGATCGCCCTTTATTACATTCGATGCTACGTATCCTGCCATATTTATTGGGTCTTTCGCTGATCCATATGGAGGAGCATATGTTAGCTCTAGTTCTTCTAAATCGAAAACCGTTCCTCCAAATTTAATTACTGTTGAGATTATATCGATCCTTTTTTCCGTACCAGGCCCTCCCACAGCTTGAGCTCCCAAAATCTTACCACTTGGTGTTTCAAAAAGAATTTTTAATGTAATTGGTATAGCTCCTGGATAATAACCTGCATGATTGTTAGGATGAATATAAATTTTTTCATATTTTATATCAGAATTTTTCAGCTGTTTTTCATTTAATCCCACAAAAGCTACAGTTAAATCAAAAACCTTTAGCACTGAAGTACCAAGTATTCCTTTATATTTAGAATCTCGACCTGCTATGTTATCTGCTGCAATTCTTCCTTGCTTATTCGCTGGACCTGCTAAAGGTATTGCAATAGGTTCTAGTATCTGAAATTGTTTTACTTGAACAGCATCCCCCACAGCATAAATCGATGGATCTGAAGTTAACATTTTATTATTAACAATTATATGTCCTTTTGGTCCGATTTTTAAACCTGTTTCCTTTGCTAAATTACTTTCTGGTTTAACACCTATTGATAATATAATCATGTCAGTTTTAACTCTTTTACCGCTTCTGGATATAACATAATTACATTTATCAGCATCACATTCAAATGAATCAACTGCATCTCCTAGTTGTAAACAAACTCCGTTCAAAATCAATTCCTGATGCACAAATTGAGCTATTTCTTTATCTAAGGGTGCTAATACCTGATCAAGCATTTCTACAATTTTCACTTTAACTCCTCTTTCCCTTAGGTTTTCTGCCATTTCTAAACCAATATAACCCCCTCCAATTATAGTCGCATGTTCTACATTATTCCTTTCAACAAAATCTTTAATTTTAACTGAATCAGGAATTGTTCTTAATGTAAATGTAGGAACTTGTTCAAGACCTTTAAATGGAGGTATAATTGGAGATGCTCCAGGAGATAAAAGAATATAATCGTAATCTAAATTATAAGTTCTATTTTGATCTAAACTTTTAATAATAATCTCTTTCTTCTCTTTATTGATTGATATTGCTTCATGGTTTACTCTAACATCAATATTGAATCTATTAAAGAATTTTTCGGGAGTCATTAATTCTAACTTTTCACGATCTTTTATCACCGATCCGACATAATATGGCAACCCACAATTGGCAAAAGAAACATATGGCCCCTTTTCAAGAATAATAATTTCAAAGTCTTCACTTAATCTTCTTAAACGAGCGGCAGCAGTGGCCCCACCCGCAACACCTCCAACAACAATAACTTTCTTCATACCCATCCTTCATTTATTATAATATTAAATTGTGATAGCTGAGTACACAACTTTCACAACTTAAATTTAAAAAATTTATATCATAATTTAAAATTCTTGATTATGAATTATTGATTATGATTTAAACATCAATTAAAAAATTCTTATTTGTATGAATAAGACTTATTATTTAAAACATTTTTAGCAATAATATAATTTTAGTAGATACCTAACCTAAAAATAATCTAATTTAGGTGAATAGTCAAAATGAGTTATATTTATTTTATTTAATATATATATCTATAAGGTAATTGTTTATTAAAGAACAATCTTATTAAAATTATCGTTGAAATAAAACTATGTCAAATATTTTTTTGAGTCTTGACGTTTTCAACTGAATAGTTTACTTTTTCAAACCCTCGTATTAATAAATTAATAGAAATAAAATAATTAAACAATTAATTACCTTATTAGCCTCTATAATCAAGAACTATGACAACATCAACATATAACTCGTAATTTTCGTCTTCATCATAATCGTGTATTT
>JBHLJZ010000187.1:0-4665 GCA_048887165.1 Candidatus Hodarchaeota archaeon
TCCTGCTAGGATTGCCAGAATACTTGAAATAACAGGACCAATAAATATTGTAACGGGTTTATATTCTCCGAAAAAACTAGGAAACAGAATTTCAAGTCCTACAAGATATATAATCGGTGCTAAAATTATCGTAATGCCTAGGATTATCCAAAGTTTCTTATATATTGTCTTATCCTTATAGTTCTTATAAGAAATATATATCAATAAAAGACCACTCATTAAAATTAGAAGTGAAGCAATAATCCCTAATATAAGAAATGGGGTTGAAACAATTCTAATACCTAAATCCGTTGAAACCTCTAATCCCCAGAACCATACAAAAAAGGAATAAGATGATACAATTATTCCCCAAGCAGGGGTTATTAATGAAGTAAGAGCGATCATTCCTGATATTAGCGATAAAATCCACAATTTATCTTTAATCGTAATTTTCTTTACCTCGATTTTTTCAAGAGTTTATATAGATTGAATTTTAATAATATTAAAGAAAGACTCTTTTCTATATAAATTTCTTCAGAAATTCTATGATCTTTCATATTTGTTTAAAAATTTGAACAGAAAATGTTTTTATATTGCTTATTGATAGTAAAAAATGAGAAATTACAAATGAGCAATCCGCTCATTTAGGTTTTCTCTTATTAATCATATGTATTAGTTGGATTATTTTGATTTCTTTTGTACCTTATTATGAAATACTAACTATATTAAATGAGAATTTCGAGTCTCTGGAAGATGTCAATGCTTTCTTTTGGGTTTATTTCGAACCTGGTTTTGGTCCATTTATTGCAAGTGGGCTGCTAATATTAATAGGTAGATTCGCAAAAAGATAAAATCATTAAAATTATTAATAGATATAATGGTCAAAGTTTTTACATCAGCGGTAGTTATTATTCCACCTCAGGAGATATGGAACCCAATTCAAAAAATAAGAAAGAAATATGATCGCCAAATAAACAGATGGATGCCGCATATAACTCTATTATATCCTTTTAGACCAGCTTCTGAATTCGATGATTTAGAAAATAAATTTTCAAGAGTATGTAGCAATATAAATAATTTTAAAATTAAATTAGAGACATTCCGTTATTTCAGCCAAAAAAAATCAAATTTTACAATCTGGATTGCTCCTGAACCAAGAAATTTAATTATAGAATTACAATCAAAACTTCTTGAAATCGTTCCCGATTGTAATGATGTAAACTTACATAAAAAAGGATTTATTCCTCATCTGAGTGTTGGACAATTCAATGGAAATAAAAAAGTTCTTTTTGATTTGATTGACTATCTTCAACAAGAATGGAATCAGATTGCCTTTAATCTCAATTCTATTGAATTTATCTCTAGAGAAAATCATAAATCTTCTAGATTTCAAATTCAAAAACAAATTCTATTTAATCATTATAAATGAAACGCTAAAAATTTTAAATAGGCAGTTCATATTTAATATAATTAAAAGTAAAAATTAATCAAAAAAAGGATATTTCAACCATGAGTAATATGGAAAAATCTGAAGATAAACTTATTTTTACAGATCGAACTGAAGCGATTTATAAAGTAATCGTAATTGGGGATCCTGCAGTTGGTAAGACGAGTTTATTAACTAAATTCGTAAAGAACCAGTTCGAACCAAGATACTTACCAACTGTTGGTGTCAATATAGTTAAAGAGCCAATAGATCTTGCAGATTTTAACGCTAAAGTTAATTTGATGTTCTGGGACGTTGCTGGACAGCCTCAATTTTATATGCTCCATCGTCCTTATTTTAACGGAGCGGATGGAATGATTTTAGTATTTGATATAACTCGTTCTAGTACATTTTCCAATGTAAATAATTGGTACAATTCAGCAGTTAAATATGGACTTAGTGGAATTCCACGGATTTTGATTGGTAATAAGATTGATTTAAAGGATGAGCGAAAGATAATTTTACCGATGGCTGAACATTTAAGTGAAAAGTTGAATGCTCCCTATTTCGAAACATCTGCATTAACTGGAGAGAACGTAAAAATTGTGTTCCAAAAGATTGCAGAATTGGTTTACAAATCAAAAGAGAATTTTAAGAAATAAAATTCCTTCTACTTATTTTCAAGTTCAATTAACTTTAACTTATTCAAGAAATTAATAAAAAGACAAATCAACTATTTTACTTTTTTATCTTTTATCATTAACTTGTTCTTCCAAAAAGTTATTTTATCTGTAAGCTGATTCTCTATACTTCCAAGTGAAGGTTTAGTTTCGTCAAATGGATCTGAAAGCGAGTTTGCATTTTCTAATCTACTGATTATTTGTGATATTTCATAAAGTATTCTATGCCCCCCAGTAAATTCAAATATTTGTTCTTTTATATACTCCAATTCGTCTTTAATAGATTCTGGATCATCCACTTTCTCCAAATCACTTTTTAGTATATCTAATTGATCCAAGATCGAATCCTTTTTATTCGTTGCTTCTTTATCTCGTTCAATCTTTTCAGTTTCAATCAATTTTGTCGCGGGGGATAAAGTTATATTTGAAATTAAAGTTTTTAGTAATTCCAATTCCTTTTCCAGAGTTTTTTGATTTTCAATCACATTACTTAATTTTGGCCCCATACTCTTAATATCAATCGTTGCTTTATTTAATTCATTGATTTTATCGGTTAACATATTTACTTTCAGATTAGTTTGCCCCATCTTTGTTATTATATCTAATCCGAATTTTTCAAGAATTGAAGAAAACTTTCCCATTTTTTCATCTAAGTCCTTTATAAATTGTTGAATTTCTTCCTCTTTAGAATCGTTAGTTTCTGGCATAAATTTTTAACCTATTATAATAAAAAAAAATATTAATTTGAACAATCGCTATGAATCTTACTAAAAGATCAATTTTTTATTACTTTTATTTATTAATAAATATAGTATAAAAATATAAATTCAAGTTTTTATAGGTTTAATTTTTTATTTCTTAACCTTAAGTGGTAAAAATAATACAATATATCAACATTTTAACTCGCGACGGAAAATCGTTATTATTTCGGAATTATGGAAGTTCAGATGTAGATAGAGATCTTTTGGCTGGGTTTTTAAGTGCTTTTTCTGGATTTATGAAAGAAATAAGCCAGAGTGATATACGTTCTACGGCTACAGACGAATTTAAATATTACTATACTATTATTGATGAGATAATAATCGTAGTTTGCACTGATTTAGAAGATGATGATGCTACTATTAACTCAAAAATAACAACAGTAAAGACAAAATTCTTAGAAAATTTCGGAGAAGTATTAATATCAGGAAGTTGGTCTGGAAATCGAACAATTTTTCGAGATTTTGAAAGAATTATAGATGATACCATTCTAGGTGCATTCAAAGTTTCTATTATTGGAACTGGAGGAGTAGGGAAAACCACTCTCTTACATCTTATTTGTGGGAAGGATATTGATTTAGAATATGTACCTACTATTAATGTAGATATAACTTCTTATGATGGATTTGATGATATTCCCCGTTCTATTGTGTTTTGGGATTTTGCTGGACAAGCAAATTTTCGCTCTTTATGGAAAAGTCTTCTCGATAGTACCGATATTGCTTTATTAGTCTTAGATTCTAGTTTTGAGAATGTAAATCAAAGTAAGGAAATTATTAAGGATGTTTTAGATAAGTATTATAAAGACACTCTCGTGATTGGAATTGCTAATAAGCAAGATTTATCTAATAGACTTACTCCGGAATTTTGTGAAAGAATACTCGCAAAAGCAGATAGATATCCTGCCATTAAAGTGCATGGGATGGTAGCTATAAATCAAGTTTATAGAGAGAAAATTCATGCGATTTTAAGAGAAGCGATTAACAAAATTTACCCAACCAAGTAAGAGGAATTCTTGATTAGTCTTTTTTTAAATAATAATCTACTATTTTCTCCCTAAATTTAGAAAATAATAAAGAATCAAAAAGGATTTAAAATTTTTTTAATTATTTCTTAATATCTCTTTACCTAATGAGTACATAATATGATAGAATTCGAGATTGAAGATTTTGAACTTGAAGATGCTGGAGATTACAAAACACTGAAATTACCAGAATTATCTGAAGAAGAAATAAACATTATAGATCCAATAGTTGCTCCAACATCAGGTTTACGGATTCAGATTTTTGACATCCAGGAGAGAGATGGTAAAGATTTTTATTTTTTAACTAGACGTAAATTGTTTCTTTTTCTAAGAGTATTCAAAGCTATTAGCATTAAATATAAAGAGCTTAACCAAAATCAGAATTTGAAGATTCTTATAGTTTCAGATAGTCGCCCAAGTAGGCATCTCTTAATGAAATATTGTTCTCAAATTTTTGCTTATGATGAATTTGATATTTATTATCAAAAAGATCTTCCAGGAGAATCACTTCTTTCGTCACCCTACGGAGCCGCTTCAGTTGCTTTACTAAAAGATATTAATTTAATCATTGTGTTAACAGCATCACATAATGATTTATCCTGGAATGGAATAAAATTTTATATTAACTACCCTATTCCCATATCTGGGGATATATTTAAAGATATTTCTAAAAAAGCAATTGCTCTTAAGAAAATAGATTTAAAGTTAGATTATAAACCTAAATTAATCGATGCTGAGAAAAAAAATAACAATTATGTCAGAAATTTATTATCTCATATTATTAAAATTAAAAGCCT
>JBHLJZ010000188.1:0-4648 GCA_048887165.1 Candidatus Hodarchaeota archaeon
GTATCTGTAAATTATGAAGATTCCCTTCAAATAAGTATTAAAAAAGCATATGAAGTTAGCTTACAATGGTTAAAAACCAACATAAGGCAAAAATCAAAAAAACTATAGAACCAACATTTATCGAGGCTAAACAAGGAACTATGATGACTAATACAGGCCATGATCCTAATTGGAAAAAAAGGATTAGAATCAACTTCTATGATTTAGAAGGATTGAAGACTTTAGTTAGAATTGAAGCAGCCCCCCTTGCACGCAATATATTTAGAGTAGAAAAACTTAAACAATCATGGTTTGAAGGACTGTTTTCTCATTTATTCACCCTACTACACACTGTTGAAACCTCTAGGGCACTTTCAATCAAACCAAAAACGGAGTATAAGATAGCTAACTGCCCTAATTGTGGAAAAAAAATAGATGATTATGCAAAAATTTGTCCTATGTGTGGAATTGATATCAATTTAAATTAATAACATTTAATTAGTTAGACTCGCTATTTATTCGAGAATTTATGTTCTATAAAAAAAGGCTTTTTAATTGTATTTTTCTCTAACTAATATAACTTCTTTACTAAAATACTATATTTAGTTTTTCTAAGAAAAATTATATTTTTAAACATGATAGTTTATGAGCGAAAAAGAAATTAAAAATGATATTTCTATTGTCCTTTGTGGAGCAGCTGGACAAGGAATACAAACTGTTGAAGAATTATTAACTAAAACATTAAAAAGATCCGGATATCATGTATTTGCCACACGTGAGTATATGTCTAGAGTCCGAGGGGGAGTTAATTCCACCACAATAAGAATTTCATCAAAACCTGTCAGAGCTTTTATAGAACGTATTGATTTTTTGATTCCACTTAATGAACAGGCACTTCCCCATTTAAAAGAAAGAATATCATTGAATACTATAATCATAGGGGAAAAGGAATATATTGAAATCCTTCCTGAAATTGATGCGAAAAGAATTGAAATACCTTTTGGAGATCTCTCAAATCAAGTTGGAGGAAAAATATATGCAAATATTATAGCTTTGGGAGTTATTCTGCATTTATTGAACGCGGAAAAAAGCGTGCTAAACAACTTATTGATTGATAAATTTAAAACGAAGAGTCAAGAGATTGTTGATAATAACATTAAAGCTGTGAACAAAGGTTATGAAGTTATCGAACCTTTAATTCAATCTAATTCAATTGAAATGAAATTCAATATCAAAAAAGATCCATCCATAGTACATGATTATATTTTAGATGGAACTCAAGCTATAGCATTAGGTGCAATTGCAGGAGGCTGTAATTTTGCATGCTTTTACCCTATGGCTCCTTCTACAGGGATAGGTACGTTCCTTGCACAACACGCACTCGAATTTGGAATGATCGTCGATCAATCTGAGGATGAACTTAGTGTCATAAATAAAACATTAGGAGCTTCTTATTCAGGAGCTAGAGCATTTGTCTCAACTGCGGGTGGAGGATTTTCTCTAATGAGCGAAGGAGTAAGTTTAGCAGGGATGACAGAGCTTCCAATTGTGATAGTTGTTGGTCAACGACCAGGACCATCAACAGGTATGCCAACTCGCACATGTCAAGAGGATCTTAAACTTGTTCTACATGCTGGAGCAGGCTTTTTTCCTCGGGTAATTTTCTCTCCCGGAACAATAGAAGATGCGTTTGCCTTAACTCAAAAAGCATTTAACATTACCCAACAATATCATGTGCCTGTTTTTATTTTAACAGATCAATATCTAGTTGACTCTTATTACAACATTAAGACTTTAAACCATGAAAATATGACCGTTGAAAAACATATTGTTAAAACCGATGAAGATTATGAGAGATATAGATTTACTGAGAATGGAATATCCCCTCGTGGTATTCCAGGATATGGAGAAGGTTTAGTTGACGCAGATAGTCATACACACGATGAATATGGGAATATCACGGAAGATCCTATTATCCGCAAAAAATCTGTACAAAAGAGATTTAAAAAACTTGGACTTCTCAGAAAGTCTGCAATTCCACCAGAATTCATAGGGAATGAGAATTTTAAGTATCTCATTGTCAGTTGGGGGAGTAATTATTATCTAATAAAAGAAGCTATCGAAAAACTGAACAGGGATGATGTGGCTTTCCTATTTTTCAAACAAGTTTACCCTATACATAAAGATGCATTTAATTATTTAATTAAAGCTGAGAAAAAAATAGCAATTGAACAAAATCCAAATGGTGATTTTGCTAAACTATTGGAAAATGAAACTCATATAAATATGAATCATAGGATCTTAAAACATAGTGGATATGTATTCTCAGTTGAAGAGATACTGAATGAACTAAAAAATATAATCGAGGGAGATATAAATGTCTAATATAGAGTTTGATTTGGTAGGAATTGAGATACATTGGTGTCCTGGCTGTGGCAACTATAGTGCTCTAAAAATTATGAAAGAAACTTTAACTGAATTAGAAATTAAAGTAAAAGATTTAGTTATAGTTTCAGGAATAGGACAAGCTGGGAAATTTCCACACTTTATGCGAGCTCAGAGTTATAATGGATTACATGGTCGATATCTATCCGCAGCTTTAGGAATTAAAGCTTCAAACCCTGAACTAACCGTGATCGCTGTAAGTGGAGATGGTTGTACATACAGTGAAGGTGGAAATCATTTTATACACACAATTCGTTATAATCCGAATATAGTTAATATCGTGCATAATAACCAGGTTTATGGTTTAACAAAAGGCCAAGCTTCTCCTACAAGCTTATTAGGTTTTAAAACAAAAGTTCAAACATTTGGAGTAATAAATGAACCGTTTAACGCTGTCGCAGTAGCAATTTCTTTAAATGCTTCTTTTGTAGCAAGGGCATTTGTAGGAGATATAGAAAAAACAAAAGAAATATTAAAGCAAGCAATTAATCATAAGGGATATGCTCTAATTGATTTGTTATGCCCTTGTGTTACCTTTAATCGAGTAAATACGTTTCAATGGTATAAGGAAAATAGCTATTATGTTTCTGAGAATCATGATGTATATAATCAAGCTGAAGCAATGAAATTAGCTCTTGATTTAAAGAAATTTCCTTTGGGAATCTTATATATAAACCCAACAAGGAGGTCTTATGAAGAAAATATCAAAATATATGATAAAGACAAAAGACCTTTATATCAAAGAGATTTAGACAGAGAAAAATTCAATCAATTACTCGAAAGCTTTAAATAAACAGAATCAAGTTATAAAAAAGGTTTTTAACCTCTATTGATTTATTTCAATAGATTTTTTAAATCTATAAATTAGGTCATAAATGAAAGAACCAAAAAGATTATCAGAATTAACGGGAAAGAACTTAAGATGTGCTGCAATACCATTGGGAGGTATTGGCACAGGGAGTGTTGCAATTGGAGGAGATGGCCTCCTTAAACAGTGGCAAATTACTAATACTGTAAGACATAATGCTTTTGTTCCAAATAGCTTTTTTGGAATTTGGGTGAAAAAATTAGGAAATTCAAATGAAAAACCTATTGCTAGGGCGCTAATTTGCCCTGAAGTTCATAAAGATCCTAGTTTTAAACCAGCTGAATCTGTAAGTGACCATAAAGTCCCGCTTGCTGCTAAAGAGATGTTTGAAGTCCTTCCAGGAGTCGAAGAAATCGTATTTAATGGGGAATACCCTATTGCCTTCTTGGACTTTTTAGATGGTTCATTTCCTATCGAAATATCTCTAATGGTAACTAATCCTTTCATTCCATTGGACCCCAAAAATTCAGGTTTACCACTTATTGTTTTTCAATTTCATTTAAATAATACCTCTAATGTTCCATGTGAAGTCTCTCTTATCGGAAATTTCCTTAATTTACTAGGATGGGATGGCTTGAAGGTGTTCAGAGGAACTGAAAGTATATTATTTGGAGGAAATGAGAATAATCATAAAAGAATCGGAAATTGGCATGCTATTCAAATGAAGTCAAATACGCTTCTGAAAAAAGACAGAAGGTTTGGAGATTTAACTTTTGCTATTAATCAACCAGATGCTATGGTATTAAATCAATGGAATGATCTAAAATCTTTTTGGAATTATTTTTCACTAGAAGGAAAGTTCCCTAGTTCGGTTTCAGAAGAAATAAGTCCCATTGGTCAAACTTGGGTAGGAAGTCTTGGTTCAAGGAAAATTATAAATCCAGGTCAGAAAGTTGAAATTGAATTTTATTATTCATGGAATTTTCCAAATCGAGTTAAAGATTGGGTGATTGATAAATCTCAAATTCCAGATGAGAATACTGAATTTTGGATTGGTAATCGTTATAATGAATGGTTTAATAATTCAGTTAGCGTGATGAACTATTTTCAACAGAATTTTGACTACCTAATGAAAAAAACAGAGATCCTGCATGAGGTGTTTTATACAATGGAACTTCCCCCTGAAGTTTTGATAAGTATTATAGCGCCTTTGTCGACTATAAGAACACCTACGTGTTTTTGGATGAGAGATGGTTCTTTTCATGGTTTTGAAGGATGTATAGGCGCATCTCCTACGTATGAGAAATATTCTGGAGGATGTTGTCCATTAGATTGTACTCATGTCTGGAATTACGAATTTAGTTTAGCACATTTATTTCCATCTCTTGAAAGAACTATGCGTGAAACTGAATTTAA
>JBHLJZ010000189.1:0-4632 GCA_048887165.1 Candidatus Hodarchaeota archaeon
ATGGGAGTAAATTTACCAATCTTGTTTTTTGCTGCTCCAGTTAGATAATTTAGAATGGATGTTTTGCCAACGCCAGGTGTGTGATAATCACTAATTAAAATAGCTTGAATACCCTCTTTTTTAATCGAAAAAGGACTTTTCTTCCCAATTGACTTTAATCTTTGCTTTTGCTCTTCTTGTTGACGTTTTAATTTTGCAAGACGAGACCTATTTAGAGCTACAATTTTTTCAGTGGCTTTATGCTTAGGTACTAAAGATAAAAATTCCTCTAACCTTTTAATTTTTTCATCTAAAGAACTCGCATCGAGATATTTTTGAT
The DNA here is from genome assembly GCA_048887165.1 of Candidatus Hodarchaeota archaeon. GTDB lineage: Archaea > Asgardarchaeota > Lokiarchaeia > Sigyniarchaeales > SOKP01 > SOKP01. The sequence continues at coordinate 320 of JBHLJZ010000189.1, forward strand.
AAGCTGCTTGTGCTTCTGGACCAATATTAGAACTCATAAATTAGTCCCCTTTAAAAAGTCAAAATATGGATCTAAATCTATCCTCTATTTTTAATTTTAAATCTCCTAAAATTTCATCAATTCTTTCTTCAAAATCTTTAAAGAATTTACCTTTTTTCGAAAATATATCGTTTAGCGAATATCTATTTAGAAAATGAGAATTTATAGTATTTAAGTGCTTTTTGACTACTTCTGTTTCAGTGTCTTTTTCAGTAATTGCATACGATAATAATGGTTGTTTGTTAGCAGAATCATCAGTAGGTAAAGCTACTAAATCACAAAAACACACTAGTTTAAAAGAAGCGAGAGATACAACATTTATATCATCTCCAAAAACTTCACTAGTAAAAGATTCAAGTGCTGAAAGAAAACCTGCTCTAAGATCAGGATCTAAAATATTATCTGTTGATTTGTAATATTTAATTTCGATTAGATTTCGAGTACCCAAATTAATACCAACTTCTAATATTGCCATGAACGCTTCCCAAAATTATATGAGATTTTAGTTATAGATTTTAATAAGATTTTTCTTTATTAAGTTGTATTTTATATTAATAAGCAACCTATTTATTTTTACTTTTTTACTTTTCAAATTTATTAATTTTTAATTGTTTTTTATAAGCAATAAATGTATTTTGAAGTAAGAAAGCAACTGTTAGTGGTCCTACTCCTCCAGGGACGGGAGTTATCTTAGAACATTTTTCAAATACATCATAAAAATCAACATCACCCATTAACTTTCCATTAACTCTATTTTGACCAACATCTATAATTATTACCCCTTCTTTAATTCGACTTTGAGTAATAAATTTTGCTTTACCAACTGCCACAATTAAGATATCAGCTTTCTTTATATGATTATCAATATTCACTGTTGATGTATGACAAATAGTAACCGTTGAATTTCGTTTTAAAAGCATGAAAATTAGAGGTTTTCCAACCAGATTTGACCGATTGATAATCACCACATCTTTTCCCTTAAGATCTATTTTGTAAAACTCTAATAAAGCAATGATTCCTTTAGGAGTGCAAGGTGCGAATTCTTCATTGTAATCAAACAGCCTTCCTTTATTAATTGGATTAAATCCATCAACATCTTTGATAGGAGATATTTTTTCTAATAAGATTGGTGTAATATCTCTTAAATTTCCTGGCAGAGGTAGTTGCAAAAGAATACCATGAACCGTCCGATCATCATTTAGTTTCGATATCTCTCTTAATAATATATCTTGCGTAATATTTTTATTTAATTTTATTAAAATAGATTCTATACCAACCTCTTCACATTTTTTTCTTTTCATATTGACATAGATCTCAGAAGCAGGATTATCGCCGACAATGATTGCTGCTAATTTTGGTTTTACTCCTGATTTACTTTTTAGAGTAATAATTTCACTTTTTAGTTCTGAATTCAATTTCTCTGCTAACTTTTTACCATCTAAGATTTTTTCCATAATTATCTTCTATAAAATGAAATAATTTATGAATGAAATTCGATTATAGTTTATGGATATTTTTCTAGATATTAAAGAGGAATTATTAGATAATTATTAAAAGAATAGAATAAGTTTAAATTCTTCTTCGTCTCCATATAAAGAATACTATTAAAATAAAGACTCCAATAAAAGATAAAACAATTATAAGTACAAAATAATTAAATTCAACCATGAATACTTCAGAATTTAAAAGATTGATGGCATCAAATGTTAATAAAATATCAAAAGCATAATAGGAAGTTAATATCGAAGAAAGTTCTGGTTCTCCAGTAACGCTATGGTCACTAAAACCTCCATCCTGAAAATTTTGATGGTTCAAAACCCATAATATTGACGCGTCGGTTTTTTGAGAGGAATCTATTAAATTAATCGCTTTAACACAAAAATAAGTACTACTTAATAAAGAATTTTCTGCACTAATATCAGGCAAATAACCCCCATAATTATTAATATCAAAAGAGTCATTAAAATAAAATGATTTTAAGTAATTTAGAGTGGCAATTTTATCATCTAGATCATTAAGGTCTCCTATTGCATTGATAAGGTCGACAGCATAATAAGTCGTTAGTATAGTGGATGATAAACTACTATTACCACCATAGCCCCCATCAGTATTATTACATTGTAATATCCAATTTTTATGTATTGTTTCATTTGGAAAATCTACTTCTATATAGTCATGAATATTATAGGCATAATAAGTAGATGTCATATCTGCTGACGAAGAAGTATTGCTAAAACTAAATCCACCATCTAATTGCTCCGTTTGATTGATATATAGGTGAATTTTATTTTTCAAATTAGAATCAACTGCATAGCTTAATGTATTTAACGCTTTTAAGAGATAATAAATATTATATAAAGTTATATTTCCTGTATTAAACATAGTATTAACGATTTCCTCTAAATTATCTTTAAATGCAGATATATCGACTTTAGTTGTAGATCCAAACAATCCTTGAACAGTATATATATTAAAATAATCTATAATTTCAAGGGCGTAAGCGGTTTCTGCATCAGATTCACCAAAACCAATATTATCATCTTGTTGAGCAAAAATAAAGTCAGTTAAGTATTTATTGCGTGGTTTTGCTGAAACAATGGGAGTTATTACCATTAGGACAGTCAATATAACTGATATTAACGTGATATATTTGAATTTAAATTTCAATGAATAAAAGACCTCGGTCTTGTTTTAAATTAAAATTTAATTTTTTAAATTTAACTTGTAATTAAAAATTAACTATATTAAAAGAAAAATGTTGGAAAATTATAAGCCGTTTAAAAAATCTCACTTATGTCTTTATATAACAGATCTTTATTCCCAACAAACTGTTCATGAGTAACGAATAAACTTTGAAATGAAGGTAAACTTCCTAAAATTGCTGCTCCATTGAATATTGTATATTGAAGATTATCAGGTACATAAAATCTTAAAATCTCATCTGTAGTTTTATAAAAACCGGAAAATTCTCTTGCTGGAGGAGGTTCTTTTATAACCTCTTCAGGAATTTCTTTAAATTCTTCTATTTGCAGTGGTTTTCCACAGTAAGGACAAAATAGAGAAGCATTGTCTCCTACTTTCTTATTACAATGTGGACATACTATTTTTCCATTTACCACTTTTGCTTTTTTTCCAGAACTAGGAGCTCCTATGGACAATTCTGGTAAAGCCATTCGTCCTCCACAGGAAGGACAATATTCTTTTCCATCCGATAAATCTACAAGCACACCACAATGTGGACACGTGTCTTGATCTTTTTTTGATATCTCTATTGTCTGAAGTTTTAGTTTTTTACTTTCAAAAGATACCTCTTCCTTTGGTTTCGGTATTTTACCTAATTGTGGGAGTAAAGCGGTTAATTCATTTCTAAGTCTCTCTTCAAAACCAGAGTAAGAAAGATTTCCTCCTGAGAGAACTATATGAGATAAAAGATCACTCCAATAATATTTATCGATGCTCTGTAAGCAATTTATTATAGCTTGAGGGATATTCATCATGTTATATCCTATTAAAGTGGGCTGGAATAACACTTCAGGTGCTTCATGGAATATATAATGAGGAACTTTAATGTTTGAACCATCTGGCATCGCAAAATCAAAACTATCTTTCATATTTGGAGGATTATTAGGATCTAAAACAAAATAACAATTTTTTTCCTTAATTTCTTTAATAATTTGGTCAACAGCAGATGACTCAATATTGATTCCTTCTCTCATCAATAGGTTTTTTAAATATTGGTTAACGTCTGTACCAGCAAGAGTAAGTTTTTGAACTGCTTGATCTACCATTTGACCATTTATAACAGGGCAAATCCATGTAATACCATCTCCGCTCTCAATCACCAACCCAGTTGTCAAGCCTACACTAAATATTGATAATATAGGGGAAGGAACCATAATCAAACTTTTTACTCTATGAGTCTCATATAAAACACGAGCAATGTATTCTTTAATTTCCCTCTGAATAAAGGGAGGTTCAGTGTATAAAACAGGGTAATTTGAAAGGTCATCTATCCTTAATAAAGAATAAAAGATATAATTTAGAATTTCATAAAAATCATTCCAATCTAAAATTGCACCTCTTTCTATAGGGTATTTAATCTTAAGAACACCACGCATTTTTGCTGCATCAGTCCCGACATATATATTTCTAGCAGCTACATCCACTAAAACTGCCTTATATTTTTCAGTGCCTGTTATAGTTGGGAAAACAAAACGTGGACCTGGTTCACCTGCAAAACCTATTTTTGTATAAGCACTGCCAACATCAATTAT
>JBHLJZ010000190.1:0-4563 GCA_048887165.1 Candidatus Hodarchaeota archaeon
CTTGGGGTTTGCCATTATCGATTGAAATGGTTAAGAATTCCGAGCATATTGAAGATACTTGAAGTAAAATCCATCAAAGATCAATAAAGATTCTGAAAAGTGAATATTTCGGTGAAGATAAGCACTTTGTAAACCTAATTTAGATTATAATCCACAATAATAGACAAAACATAAATTTAAATTCTATTTTTTATTTACTTAATAAATGGGATATAATATGAAGGAGAATATTACGCCTCCTGTTAGGAAATTAGGAAAACAAGCTAAAATTCTGCTTTTAGTTGTTTTAACTTCTATAGCATTTAGAAGTCTTGGAACAAGTGTGGTAGATATTGGATTACCTTCGTTTATACTAAGTTTAGCAGGAACTTTATCTTCTTTTGGAATAGTTATTGGTATTTTTTCTGTTATGCAATCGATCTTACAATTTCCTTTTGCTGCTGCTTCAGACAAATTTGGAAGAAGGAAAATTGTTATGATTGGATTGTTTATTTACATTTCTGGTACTTTTTTATGTTTTTTTGCACAAAATATTCTCCAACTAATCTTTTTTCGAGCAATCCAAGGAGCAGGTGCTTATACATCTATATTGCAGGCTGTTATTGGAGATATTTACAGAAAAGATGAGCATGGACGAGGTATGGGATATTATTCTTTATCAATGAATATCGGTTATTTTGGAGGAATTATTGTTGGAGGCTATATCTCAAGTTATTTAGGATTTAGGAGTATTTTTTCTATTTCTGGAGTGTTAATTTGTGTAACCGCAATTTTATTATTCTTTATTTTAAACGAGAGAAAGCAAAACCAAGAATCAACCGATCCAAATAATAATTTCAAAAAGAATGATATATCATTTAACCTTAAAAACATTAAAACCTTGTTAAAAGAATTTCAATATGTTATAAGCGTAACTTTCAACAGTGTTAGATGGTTTATATTTGGTGGAATTGTTGCTTACTTAATATGGGTATTACAGGTCCACTTTAGTTTGAATGAAATAGAAAGTAGTTATGTTTTAATTTTTATTGTTGCTCTATATGTAGGATTTGTATTTATTGCTAGTAGAATATTGGATCGTTATGGGCCCAGAAAAATTATCTTAATCGGAGTTTCAATTGTTGCATTATTTGGTATATCCTTCTTTTTTCTGAATTTAATAAATAATCTGATCGTTTTTATCATCGTAACATCATTTATCGGAATAGGAATTGCATTAATTGATCCAGCAGGCAATGCATTATTGCTAAATGTTATAGAAGACATAAATCCTGAATTAAAAGGTTCTGGAATTGGCTTTAATAATGCCTTTGGATTCTTTATTAGCGCGATCGCTCCTATAGTAATCTGTAGTCTCGGAGAAGTATATGTTTTCTTGCCTTTTTATCTAATATTGGTCTTAATGGTTTTTTCTTTCATAATTGTGTATAAATTTGTACAGAAGTAATTTAGAAAAGTCTATTTTATTCCCCTTGTATTTGCACATATACTTTTCTATTGCGAGGTCCATCGAACTCAGCAAACATTATGCCTTGCCATGTTCCTAACATAAGCCTTCCGTTATGAATTAAAACATCCAATGATGGTCCTATCATTGAACTTTTAATATGTGCATCAGAATTTCCTTCTCCATGTTTAAAAGAATATCCTAAGCTCCCACCGATAGGAATTAACTTTTTTAAATAGTTGGTAACATCTTTCATTACTGAAGGATCTGCATTCTCGTTTATAGTAATTCCAGCGGTAGTATGAGGTACAAACATTCGACATACTCCTTCTTTTATTTTTGAATTTCTCACTATTCTTTGAATTTCATTCGATACATCTATTAATATTTCCCTACTAGGAGATTTTACTCTAAATTCTTCAAATATAATCATTAAATCACCCAATTAACTATAATTAGCAAATTTTTATATTAATTATTAAAATTTCCATGCTTACCTTTTCCTTTTACAAAAGCTAAACTTCCAGTTAAATATTCTCCGCTTTCTAACGTTTTTAATCCGAGTTCAAATTCATTCATAATTGCCTTTTCTATGTTCATTCCAAATTGTTCATACGTAGATAATCGATCATTTTTCACACAAGTTTGTGGAAAATTAGCAATCTTACGAGCTAGTTTCTCAGCTTCTGATTTTGATTTACCATGTTCTACAATTCGGTTAGCGAGTCCCCAGTCGTAAGCTTCCTCAGCGTTTATTGGTCTTCCTGTAAGGATCATATCTAATGCACGGCTTAAACCTATAATCTTTGGTAATCTAACAGTACCACCATCAATTAGTGGGACTCCAAATCTTCGAGAAAATACGCCAAAAATTGCTGTTTTTTCCACTATACGCAAATCACACCAAATAGCTAATTCTAATCCCCCTGCCACTGCATATCCCGCAACCGCGGCTATTATAGGTTTTGATAAATGCATTCTTGTCGGACCCATTGGTCCGTCTCCTTTTCTTTCAATTTTATTACCAGTTCCTTCTGTTATAGCTTTTAAGTTAGCACCTGAACAAAAATTACCGTTAGATCCCCATAAAATTCCAACTAAGGCTTTTTTATCCTTTTCAAATTCTCTAAAAGCATTAGCAAGTTTCAAAGCAGTTGGACCATCAACAGCATTTTTAACTTCTGGATTATCTATAATAATGGTAAAGACAGGATAATTTTTCTCAATTTTTATTGCCATAGAAAGAAATAGAATTTCTTAAAAAATAAACTTATTTTAAGTTTTAAGATTCAATCCTTACTTTCAGATTCCTGGTAATTTGAATTTATACGGATAAATTCAGGTAATTTAGAATATGCTTTTACTTTATTTAAATACAATTGGTTCATAAACAATCCCTCAGGATCTAACTTTTTATATAGATCAACATCAGAATGTGGAGTCTCTCCAGCATTATCTACTACAATATTTTTTCCTGCTGCTTGAATCTTTTTGTAGATTGGCAACCATTTATCTGGATCTGATGATCTATCTCTTGCTCCAGGTACCCATTGAATTCCAGTGATAGAAGGCTCTGCTAATAAATCGTTTAAATGTATTAATTGTCCAGGACCATCTAAATGATAGATAGCATAATCCATGCTTTCTGCTTGTGTAACTATATCAGGAAGAACAAATCTTTTGAAGTATTTTGGAGAAAGCATAACACTAAAATCAGATTGAATAGGATACCATCTTTTTGGACACCAGATAGGCATCCAGCTATTACAACCATCAACATATCGCTCAATAATAGTCTGAAGATCATTATAGATTCTTAATAGTTTTTCAAGAATAATTGAACGACAAGTATCGATAATTTCAGGATTTCTTTTCATTGTAAGGATTATATTTATCGGACCTAGAAAAGACGATAAAATGTCCATTACACCACCAAGATCAGCGACACTCACAGAAAATTCATTTCCAGCTCGTTTAGCAATATATTCAGTTATTTTTAATAAACGAGCATACCATTCATTATTTTTATTAATACTTACACTCTCTAAATAGGGAATAATTTCGTCTACAGAGATTTCTTTTTGAAACCATACTGTCTTTGATTGAAATTTTGGTATAACTCCAAACACAGCAGGCATAATTCCAGGTCCATAATTAGGGAAAAAGCGGGGGATTGCTTCCCCTCCAAACCACATATTATTTAATATTTCTATAAATTTATTAAAGAAAATATCAATCTTATCCCAATTTTGAGCTAAATACCAAGGTTCTCCAAAATATTCATATATATATTCAACTTTCAGAGTTCTCATTTTTGAAAGGAAATAGTAATATGCAATGCAAGGTCTATCAATGATTTCATGATCCCACCATGCTTTTAAGCGTTCTTTTGCTTCATTTATATCTTCTTTATAAATGCTCATAAAGTAGCTTATCCCTTATTTATAATAATAAATCCAATTTAAAAAAATTAAGAAAAGCTATAAAATCTTCTATATTTCAAAAAAGTTAACATCACATAGATAGATTCTAAGAATAAATCCGAGTAGCTTTAAAATAAAGCAATATTTTTATTTTTATAAATATAATCAGATTCAAACTATTATGAACGCACGCGAACGAGTGTTAAGGGCAATTAATCATGAAGAAGCTGACCGCATTCCACTTTTTTGTCAGGATATTATGCCTACTTTCCGAAAAAATCTACTGAATTATTGGGGAGATGAATATAAAAAGGACAGAAAGTATATTTTTTATGTTTTTGATTTTAACTATTACAAAAAATTAGGTTTTGACGCTTCTTGGGGATTTGATGGTTTTCCCGTTAGAATTTCTCAAAGTTATTTGAATGAACATCCTACTCCAACATTAAAAGATCCAAATAAATATGTTGATATTGATGGAAGTATTTCGTTAAAAAAGCCACCATATGATTCCGATATAACATGGTATCTAACAAACTATATTAAAAGTGAAGAAATGGCGGACTATTTTTATGATACTTATTTCAATGTTGAATGGGAAGAAGGTCCAGATTTCGCTATAAAAATAAATAAAAGACTCAAAAAATTTCCTATGGATGATTTTCTATTTTGTGCACATTTACATCCAATTTT
>JBHLJZ010000191.1:0-4503 GCA_048887165.1 Candidatus Hodarchaeota archaeon
AGAACTCCAAATACAAAAGAAAAGCAAGCTGCATACTCTAAAATAATATAAAGAACATGTTGACTCACTTTTGATCGAAAGTCAATCTTAAAAACTCTATCAAGCAGGAATTCTGCCACTAAATAACCTAAAATCAAGATTAGATAAATAATAAATTTCATTTCCTTTCCAACAATTATAAAATTAATTAAAATCCCAGCAATTGGTATCATGAGGATAGATAGTACTATTCCAAATATGAGCACAGTTTTCATTTTGTCATTAGCCATCAACATTAGTGCACTAATCATTGATACGAAAAAAATGAAAGCTGAAATAATAAACATCCATTCGAATAAATCCATATAATTTTCACTACAATTTTAATTTAAGCTGGCTAAGTTTAACAACATTTTAAATATTGAAGATTATAAATCTTCTTAAATTAAGTAACATCAACGTGCGACTCGATACGGCTTATTAATTCATTAATTCGGCTATAATCATCTATACTAATAGTGATTGCTTCGTTAGGGCAAATTCTTTCACAGCGTCCACATCCTACACACTCTGTTTGATCGATAAATGCTTTTCCATCAACCATTTTCATGGCGTTATATATACAAACTTTAAAACATTCACCACAACCAGTACATTTTTCTCTGTCTACTTCTACTTCAACACCTTCCATTCTCTGTAAAAATTTTAGCGCCGAAGATCCATATTTCATAGCACTCAAAATACAGCAGCATGAACAACAATGGCAGAGTGACATAAACCGTCCTTCATCAGGTAAAGCTTCATATTTAACGGAATCAGGACGTAGTCGACCTAAATGAGGGACCAACCCATTCTCATAAGCTAGGCGTTCTCGTTCTAATGCTTCTTTTATAGTCGCAATACGAGCATTAGGCCACTTAGAAAGATTTATCCTTTTTGTAGCTTCTCCTAACCAAGTGCAACCTAGATGAACATCATGATTTTGGCACTCATTGGCTAAGCGACATCCACAATCCATCAACACTATATGGTTTGCTTTTTTAATAAAATGCTCAGTAACAATCAATGGTAATACTTTATCCTCATACGTCCCTAAAGATACATTTATAGGTATTGGAGAACCATTCGAATTTTTCATGTCAAAAAAGCGTTTTGCGAAAAATTTTATAACTGGAATTTTGGTCAATTTAATAAGTTTTTTATAACGATTTGCACGGGGTGTATCTATTTCAACAGGCTTTAAATCTATAGCTTGAGATTTTTTCATATTAGATTATATGCTATAGAAGTATTTAAAGTTAATAATAAGCTTAAATAGTTAGCTTTTTTTCTAAAGTATGTCTGTCTTCTTTGAGAAATATTAATCTTTTGTCTTCAAGTTTAATATTGAATCCCCTTTTATTGATAAAATCAATTATTGCATATTTAATTTCGGAATAAGTAAACTCTAATTCAGGTTCTTTATATTTGATATAACCAACAGTATCTGAAAGTAATACTGAGCTTGCGATCATTGAAAATGTGTTTAAAGCCATATTAATTACCTTGTTTAACTTTGATTTCATATCAATTTTTTCTTTGGCTTTTAAAATTTTTTCTTTTAGTTCTTTTACATTATTAAATTTGTTTTTAATCTCTAAACATCTATTACAGGAATCTAATGCATATTTATACTCTCTAGCTATGTAATATGCTTCTGCTAAACTTTTCCAAAGCATATAATCCTTACTCTGGTTATCAACTAAATAATTATAAATCTTATTAAGATTTCCATAGGGTATGTCATACTTCCAATCGATTTTTAAAGATTCTGTAAAAAATTTAGTTGCTTTTTGAAAATCATTTTTATTGAAATAAGTCCATCCTAAATTATTATATGCGATTTTACTGGGCTCATATCTCAGTGCCTTATTATAAGCTTCTATTGCTTTTTCATATTCTCCAATATCATTAAACGCTAAACCGATATCAATCCAGTTTCCTGGATTTACAGGATCTAATTCTAAAGCTTTTTCAAGTACTTCTATTATTTTATGATATTCCTTTTTATCATTTAATATTTTGATTAAGTTGATTAGAGATAATTCATAAACTGGATCGATTTCTAAAGCTTTCTTATACATACTTATAGCCTCATCTAATTGTTCTTTACACTCTAATGCATACCCTATATTATTTAATGCCAATTTTGACTTAGGATCAATCTCTAAAACTTTTTCATACCATTTTATAGCTTTATCATATTCTTCTTTATAGCGATAAGATAAACCAATTCTTATTAATGCATCTGTATTATCCTGTTTAAAACTTAATGCCCGCTTAAATGCATCTATAGCTTGGTCATATTGCCCCCTCTCATGAAACAATTTACCTTTTTCAATCCAATCTTTAGCGTTTGTCATAAATTATTTTCACTTTATTATTTTAAATATTTAATTAAAAATTAGGTATGTATAATTAATATTTCACTATTATAGGTTATAGTGTTATAAAAGAAACATTAATAACTTTACACAATTGTAATTTTTTATATTTGGTTAAAATTTTAAATAAGATGGCGGGAGGGAGATTTGAACTCCCGAAGGCCTTTGCCACTGGATCTTAAGTCCAGCACCTATATTCGGTCTTGACCCATTCTAAGACACGACCATTGACCAGATTCCCGGAAAGGTTGGGAAGTCAAACCTATCGCTCGGTAATCCCGCCAAGATAGAATCCACCATCCTAATAATAAAATCCCGCAAGTAAATATGCGTGAAATTTAAAATCGTAGTCTAAATTAAAGAAACGATTTTTATAATCTCTTAGGTTTTATTAGTAATATTGAAAAATTTTAGTTTTAATTTAAATTTTTACCTTGACTTTTGGATTTCTATGATTAATAATCCTATTAACGGAACAATAAATCTATATTAATTTTAATTATGTTATTGTAAAGGCAATAATTAAAAAGAAAAGATATTATAAAAAAAGTAAATATAATTATTATAAAAAGATATTAAAATTATATTAAAAGAATTAATTTCTATTAAAATATTTATAGAGGTAAATATTTTGCCTGTTGGAATACTTGTTATTCGCTGGGATAATGAAATCGGGCCAATTAATGAAGGCTTTTATCCAGATACATTGAAAATAACGAATAATTTGCTTACACAGGTATATTCATCACATAGATACCAGTCACTTAAGCCTGGATTTGCTAGCATCTCATTAAAGAACAATAAAGTAGTCTCCTTCTTTTCAGGGGTTGGATCAGACCATATTAGCGTTGAGAATTATGTCGTAGCACTTTTACTTCGTCGAGACGAAAAACCAAATAAATACCGAGAGATTTTGAAAACTATCGCAGCAGAAATCCTTGACAAAATCCAAGATGGTAAGTTTAAAAAGGTTCTTCCTGATTTATATCGTGATTTAGCAAAAGTTTAAACTAATAGATATAGGGAATACTAATTTTCAATTCAGATATATTTAGATAGTTTGAAAGAATCAAATCTCTCTAAATTTAAACAATAAAGAAATAAGTATAGTAAAGCTAAGCAACTTTCACTTCTTTTACTGTTATCCTACCTTGTTCATCAATCTCTAAAAGATCAGAATCCTGTAACTTTTGGACAATTTTTTTGACTACTACTATTGGCGAACCAAGTGCTTTTCTTAGATCCTCTAATGTCATTGATCCTACTTTCTCTAAAATAAGAAATGCTTTAAATTGGGGATCTTGTTCCATCAGAGTTGTGAGTTTATCGAAATATGTAATTTTATTTATATTCTCTTCTTGAAATTTTCGATATTCATCCATTCTTTCCTGCAATTTTGTTAATTCGCTTTCAGCAATTCTTTTCTGGTCTCTATACTTTTCAACTTTATTTACTAAATCGTCATATCTATCACGAATTTCTTGGAATCGTGATTTTAAATCTTTAGCTTCAGAAGTAGCTTCGGTAGATGTTAATTTTGTATCCATTAAAAATGTATCTAATTCTGCTATTTTAGAGGTCAAATCCTTCTTTTCTTCAAAATGTTCCTTTTTAATTTTATCAATTTCTGCTTTCCATTTTTGATCCATTTCTGATAACAATTTTACTTGTTCATCTTGGAGCTTATCTGCGAATGCTTGAACTTCTCGTGCTTTATTTTCCAAATTCTTAATCGTTTCATTTTTTAACGCTATGGTTGAAATCTTTTCAGCTAATTCCGCTTTTAAATTACCTATTGCTTCATAAGCATCTTCGACTTTCCTTTGAGTAGGAAAAATTTGTCTTTTAACTAGATCTAATTCCTTTCTTGCTTCAGCAGCATCTCCCTTTGCAAATTCTAGCGCTTGTTCTTTTTCATTTATCACGGATCTTTGAGTACCTACTAGCTCCTTTAATTCTAAAACATCTTCAGGAATATCATACAATCTGGCAATTTTTACTTTTTGTTCCTCAATGATGGTTTCTTGACTATTAATGGTAATTTTCTGTTTTTCAATCATTTCTCTTAATCTGTCAATCTTAGTTTGAAGATCAGCAATTT
>JBHLJZ010000192.1:0-4502 GCA_048887165.1 Candidatus Hodarchaeota archaeon
ATACTATATTTTTTGTTCATATTATCAATGCTCATATCCATCTTTGTGACATACTTCTCACGGAATATCGTATTGATAATGATAGTGAGATTTTGGCTGAATTAAATCGTTATATTGCTAACTTATTAACTATTGCGGAGAAAGAACATTCATATCTTGTTTTTTGTGAAACCTTTATACTTCAAGCTAAATTAGCTTTATTAAATTTTGATACAAGATCGGCTCGACTGTTTTTAACTCAAGCACAGAAGATTGCAGAGTCCTATAACATGAAACGCTTAGCAATGAAAATATCCTTTGAACATGATGAATTACTTAAACAATTAAAATTATGGGAGAAGTTAAAAGAATCAGGAGCGTCTTTATCTGAACGTTGGAAGTTCGCTGGACTGAGTGATCAAATGGAGAAAATGGTAAGAAGACGAAAAATTGAGTTACCAGAACTTTCAGATGAGAAACCGATTCTACTTCTAATTGTTTCTGAGGGAGGTAGAGCATTATTCTCTCACTCGTTTATTGAAGATAAATCGTTTGAATCACATCTTTTTGGAGGTTTTCTAACCACTATTGATTATTTTATTAGGGAAATGTTTTCAGAAGGGCTTGATCGTGCAATCTTTGGGGAATACACTCTTCTTATGAAGTCTATTCCACCTTTTTTCATTTCTTATATATTTAAAGGCAATTCTTATTATGCTCTTCAAAAAATAAACTATTTTATTGAACACATCCAAAAAGAAAATATTATTTGGCAAAAAATAAATGAATATTTTCAAGAAAGCCAAACTTTTCGTCTAAAAGATATTCCCTTACTTGAATCCATAATCAATGAAACTTTTATTACTAAAAAAGCTGCAGTGAGTGATATATAGCATAAAAAATAAAAACCATTATTAATCCCTAAATTCTTTTTGCTAAAATTTTATATAACTCAATATCTAATTTTACTTAAAAGTATAGAAAAAATTACAAAATAGCTAATCTGTTAATGACTTATTCTAAGGAATTTGGATTTAAAATAACTGTTATAGGCGATGGAGGCGTCGGTAAAACCTCTTTAATCAAAAAATTTACAAAAGGAACTTTTGAGAAAGATTATGTTAAGACAATTGGCGCTCAATTCTCAAGATATGATAAAGAAATTGATGAGGATGTAATTAATTTAATATTTTGGGATATAGCAGGTCAAGATGATTTTAACTTTCTCCACCCTTTATTTTATAAAGAAAGTAGAGCGTGTATTATTGTCTATAGTCTTGAAGAAAATGATTTGGGGAGAGATAGTTTTATTCATATAACAGATTGGTATAATGAACTTAAAAAATATTGTGGGAATATTCCTGTCATTATATTTGCAAATAAAATAGATTTAATTGAAGAAGATAATATAGATACTAATAACATTCAAAGTATTGTAAAAGAACAAGATTTTCTTGGATTTTACATAACTTCTGCTAAAACAGGACAAGGTGTTATGAAAGCTTTTAATGCAATAATTAATAAATTATATAATAAGTTTAAATCTTCATCCTCCTCTGATTAATTTACACTTACATATTCATGAATTATATAATTAATTTTAAAAGTTGTGAAATCGAAATTAACACAAATTAGCTATAATTTTAGAGGCGTGGTAAGATAGACTATCTATATCTAAAAGAACTGCGAAATGATGAGATTTTCGGTACAAGATTACCAGTAGATATTATTCCTCTTAAGGTATGCTCATTTAATTGTTTATATTGCCCTTTGGGAAACACCACACGCCAGATAATGGAGAGAGAGGAATTTTTTCCACCAGATGAGATTTTTAAAGAAATTAATGACTTTATTGAAAAGAATGGTAAACCTAACTATGTATGGTTAAAAGGTAATGGTGAACCATCGCTTTATTCAGGAATTAAAAAGCTCGTTGAATCAATAAAGCAAACATATCCAGACTTAAAGATTGGATCGTGGTTAAATGGTTCATTATTCTATCGAGAAGATGTTAGAAATGATTTTTTAGTTTGCGATTTAATAATAGTTCACTTAGATAGTATTGATCCTAAAGAATTTTTAAAAATTTCAAGACATCATAAGGACGTTAAATTGAATAACACAATTGAAGGAATTTCACGATTTAAAAAGAGTTTTAAAGGAAGATTTGGTGTTAGTACTGTTTTTTTAAACGGTATTAACGCTAATGAAAAGAATTTAGAAGAATTAAGAGGTTTTCTGATTGAAATTCTCCCAGATCTTTATATGGTTCAAGAATTTAGCAATGAAAAATTTAAACCAATACCAGAAGATTTTAAGCTAAAAATTAAAGAGAAATTCATTGATTTACCATTTGATATTGTATTTAATTTATAAATAGTCTAAAATTTTATATTTCTTTAAATTGAATAGATATTGGTAAAATAGTCTTAAAAACCGAATTTTTAAATTACATAAAAATCTAAAGATAAATTAGCATAAAATACTTGATATCCAGTTTTTTTTTATGAATGATAATAACCAGAGATTTAGTTTCAAAATTACTGTAATTGGGGATGGAAGAGTAGGGAAAACTTCTTTAATTAAAAAATTTACTACAAAATCATTCAAAAAAGAATATATTAAGACTATTGGTGCTGAAATATCAGTTTTTGACAAAAAGATTGAGAAGGATAAAGTTCGATTATTTTTCTGGGACATTGCGGGCCAAGATGATTTCCATTTCCTACATCAGTCTTTCTTTAAAAACAGTAAAGCAACAATTATCGTATACAGTCTTGAAGAGAATGAATTAGGTAAAGAAAGTTTTAAACATATTCAAGATTGGAATAGAGATGTCCAGAAATATTGTGGTGAGATACCTGTCGTTCTTTTTGCGAATAAGGTTGATTTAATTGATGAACAGAGTTTAGACGTTGTTCATATTAACAAAATTGTTGAGGAAAATAATTTCCAAGATTATTTTATAACATCTGCTTTAACAGGTCAAGGAGTTATTGATGCCTTTAATTCTCTTATAGATCTCTTATATGAAAAATATAAGGATGTATAGCGCTAAAATTACTCCACTTTAACTATTTTCATATTCTAAAATAAATTTAATTTCAGTTAAAAAGAGTTCGGCAATGGAATTCCACATTTTGATTGTCTCATTATCATCTGAACTCCTTTTTGCTTGCCTTTTTCCTTTTTCTAAATATTCAGCAGCTAATTGATACTTTTCCAGTTCTTTATAACAAGTACCTAATTTAATAGATATTTGGTAAATAGACCCTTCATCTTGATCTATTTCCATTACTTTTAAAAATTGGTTAATCGCATTATCATATTTTTTAAAATTCATTAAAATTTCTCCATACATATCATGAAAAGTCGGATTTTTTGGTTCTTGTTTTATTATTTCATTCATTATTTCTAATGATTCATTTTCTCTATCAAGATATTGATACCAATAAGCTTCATAACTAAGAAGATTGTTGTTTTTCGGATATTTTTTAATTAGTTCTTTAATTATATCTAATCCCGCTTCAATTTTCCTCAATTTTTTAAGCACAGATGCTTTTTTCATTTGTATATCGATTTCATCTTCTACAAATTTTTCTAACATTTCATCTAAGACGTTTAGAACTTCCTTATATCGATCCTTATACATTAATTCTTCAATTTTCGAATAGTATGATTCAAGTTCGCTTGAAACTTTAGATTGGAATTTTCTTACATTCTGCCAAATTAATACTTCTAATTTATCATATAAATCGCTTAATTTTTCTTCTCTCTCCATTTTGTATGCTAAATGGTCAATATATTTTGGTATAAATCTTGATAATGCGTTTCTTAATCCATCATGGAATAATTGACCACATATATCATCTAAAATTTCATTTTTTATTGCCATTATATTTGTTTGAGCTGAACTTTCTTCGTTTAAATTATTCAGATAAGTAAATTTAGTAATATGATCATCCACAACAGCTCTCAGCATCTTTTCTAATCTTTCATTTGAAAGAAAGTAATATGATTTGTTATCATCTAATTCTAGTTCAAATATTTTTAATGAAAAAATTTCATTCTTTACAATCTTCAAAAGAAGATGTATAATTGTAGATTCTTCAATGTCATAATCTGTAGCGAAATCTTTAGTTGAGATGTGTTGAGGATATCGATCTGGATGATTAATTGAAAGAAATAGAAGAAATTTATTAAATTCTTCTTCTTCTAATGTGGGTGACTCAATGGTCACATAAGGTAAATTTATAATATTATTTAAAAATCGAAATTTAATCTCATTATCTTTTATTCCATATTTTTCAAATAATTTAACCGTTTTTTCTGTTATTTCTTTAATTCTTTTACTCTCATCCTCTAAGATAGTCTGACGGTCCAAATTATATTCCTTTAACATTCTAGAATATTTTACTTTACCCAATTGAGTAATTGAATAATTGCTATCCTCTTTTTTCACATAACCATTTTCTAATAATTCATTCATGTTCTTTGATAATGACGATTGATTGATCCTCACA
>JBHLJZ010000193.1:0-4214 GCA_048887165.1 Candidatus Hodarchaeota archaeon
TCCATATCCTTTATTTGTTGATCATTATATCCCATAGCTGGAATAATTTCAGTAATTTGCGGGAAATCTTCAAATACCTCTTTCATTGTTCCTGTAAGATAAGGTCTAGGATCAACAATTATAGCCCCGTTATTTTTTGCTGCAACATATCCTGCTCCATATGACATATTTCCATGCGTCAAAGTTGGACCATCTTCTACAACAATTACTTTTTTACCTTTGATTTTATGAGTATTTTCAACTGTGACTACTGAATTAGTGTAAATTTTGACTGCATTTGGATTGAGTTTGTTTAAATTATTCTCAACTATTTTAACATCTTCTGGTTTCGCACTATTCATTTTATTGATAACAAAAGCATCAGCATATTTAGCATTGACTTCTCCTGGATGATATTTAACTTCATGGCCAGGTCTTAGAGGATCAACGACAATAAAGAGCACGTCAGTAATATAGAATGAAATTTCATTATTCCCACCGTCAAAAATAATCACATCTGCTTCTTTTTCAGCTTCTCTTATGATTTTTTTGTAGTCAACTCCAGAATATATTACTAATCCTTGCTCGATATAAGGTTCATATTCTTCCCGTTCTTCAATAGTACAATCATATTTATCTAAATCCTCATATTTCTCAAATCTCATGACATTTTGTAGGACCAAATCACCATAAGGCATTGGTTCACGAATAGCTACAACTCTATATCCCTTACTCTTTAAATATCGATATGTTGTTCTAGATACTTGACTTTTTCCACAACCAGTTCTTACAGCACATATTGCAACTACAGGTTTATTAGCTTTAAGTTGAGTAAATCTGCCAGAAATTAACCTATAATTAGCCCCTGCTGCAAGAACTCTTGATGCTTTATGCATTACTTCTTCATGAGATACATCAGAATAGGCAAAAACAACTTCATCGACTTCATATTTTTTTATGAGATCTTCAAGTAAATCTTCTGAAACCATTGGAATTCCATTCGGATATAATTTCCCTGCCAGTTCCGCGGGAAACTTTCTCTTTGCTTCTTCAGTAGTGCCTACATTTTGTTCTCCAGCAATAGTAAATGCAATAACGTCATATTCCTCATTATTTCTAAAAACTGTGTTAAAGACATGAAAATCCATTCCTAAAGCGCCAATGATAATAACTTTTTTTCTCATAAAAAGAAACCTTCATATGATAATCTTTAGTCGGTCATCATAGGTAATTTGGTATTAATTATTAAGATTATCAATTCTATCAAGGGAATGATGACCCACCATTAAATATGACTACAAATAAAACAAAAACTTCAAATTTTAAAATTAAATTTCAGAAAATAAAATAATTATAAGAATCAAGGAAAAGTTTTTTTTCCTTTATTGTTAACTTCGGGAACATGATAATCTATAAATAGATCTTTAGTTTAGATATGAATAACAAAATTCTAATATAAATAGAGAAAAATAATACAATTAAATAAATAAGAGTTAGTAGAATGACAGAATCACCAAAATTGAAATTCTCTGAAACAATTACAACAAAAAGAACGTTTTTTTTTGCATTCCAAGGTATTATTAATGGATTTTTATTTGGAATGTGGGGTCAAATTCAATATTTTGCAGCATCAGTTCTTTTAATACCAACAACAATAATTCCTTTAATTTATTTAGCCTATTCCATTGTTGATGCTGTCAATGATCCAATAATAGGGTATTTAGCAGATAAATCTAAGAGATTTACCTCAAAATATGGTAAACGTTTTTTATGGATAATGGGTGGAGTAGGAATTGGACCAATTATACTAGTTTTTAATTTTATCCAAATTTCATCCTCAATAACCACCTCAGTGATTTGGCTAATCATAATGATGGGTGTTTATGAGACATTTATGACTTCTTTTGAAATTAATCATAACGCATTATTTCCAGATTTATTCAGAGAAGCTAAACACAGGCGGAAACTGACAATAATAGGAGCGATTTTAGGAGGTATCATAACTATTCTAACAGCGGGTTTGGTACCCTCTTTAATCGATTCTGTTGGATATTTTCCAACGGTTATAATAATAATTATTCTTGTGTATATCTGTGTAATCCCTTATAGTCTTGGTATACGTGAACCTACCGAGATGAGGATTTTTCGAGCAGAATTAGATAAAACTGAAAGAGGAACCTCCCCAGTAAGAGAAATTGTTAAACGAGTGTTTAAGGATAAGAATTGGATGGCAATCACCATTGCAGTTTTTTGCTGGTCTATTGCCGGAGCTTGCTGGTTATATGGACTTAACTTTTTTGTAACACATAATTTAGGTTTAGAAATTGGTTCTACTGCTATGCCATTAATGATGGTAAACCTAATTGGTATTTTATCTTCTCCTATTTGGACTTGGATTGCTAAAAAAATTGGTGTCAGGAAAGCATATATTATTGGAATGGTATGTATAATAATTACTGATTTTGCCTTTATCTTGGCAACAAATATATTAGATGTTATCATTCTATTTACTTTTGCAGGTTTTGGTTACAGTGCGACCTTCGGAGTAATCACTAGATTATTAGAAGCACAAGGTATTGATAATGCTGCTGTAACTTCAGGAAAACGAGAAGAAGGAAGCTATATGGGAATTTTAAGAATATTTACGGCGTTTTCTTACTTTCTTCAAACAATAATCTTTGCGATAGTTTCTGTAATAACAGGATACGATGCTGTTCTTGGAACAGGGAATAGTGATTTCGCTAAATTTGGCTTGAAATTTCAAATGTCAATTATACCAATGATAATTCTATTGATTGGTACACTTGTTTTCATATTCATGTACAAAATCTCCAAAGAAGATGCGATAGCAAACAAAATTAAATTAGAGGAAATAAATCTATAAAATTTCTATTTTTTTTTAAATCCACTTTAATTTTTAAATTTTTATCTATACAATATCTACCATGCAAATATTAACCAAATTCCAAAATTCCAGTAAAAAATTGAAAGATAAATAGATTGAGTTCATAAAAATTGATAATAAGATTTAAATGTACAACGGTTATTGATTGAGTTATGGCAATTTAAAATTTTGAAGCTGAAAATGCTAAAAAAGAGAGAAAAGCAGAGCTCTTAGAAATCCCCGAACGCATCCCACTATTAAAAAAAGTTTAACTTTGAAAATAAAAACCATTTTTTGCTATTACATCTCGATACCAAAGAGCGCTCTTCTTCCACATTCTTTCTTGTGTCTCGTAATCAACCCTGATTAACCCAAAACGCTTGGAGTATCCTTCAGTCCATTCAAAATTATCCAATAACGACCATATGAAATAACCTTTTACGTTTACACCCTCATTTATAGCTCTATTTGTGGCTTCAAGATATCTCTGGAGATAACTTATGCGATCGTCATCTTGTACAATTTTATCAACGATATTGTCATCCTTAGATGCCATCCCATTTTCTGTAATATAGATAATAGGATGATCGTAATTCTTGTCCACCTGCTTTAGAAGATCATATAATCCATCAGGAAATACTTCCCATCCCATATCTGATACTTCAATTCCCTTTTCTGTTTTTTTTGGCAAGATTAATTTGTACAAATCTGAAGCTTTTTTAATGGGTTTTTCCAAATTTACACGATTGCAAGTATAATTATTAATACCTAAAAAGTCTAAAGGATTATCCTTTAGTAATTGTAAATCTTCATCCGGAATTGAAGGAAAATCGAAATATTTCTCAAGAAGAGCTAAAGTATCACTTGGGTATTTAGCCTTGAAGATAGGATCTAAAAACCAACGATTCAAGAGTCCGTCAAGGATAGTAGCAGCTTCTCTATCCAATACTGTGTCTGTCTTAGGATATACTGAATCCAAATTAAGTGTTGTACCAATTACTCCATCGGAATAATCTGATTGACGATACGCTTCTATTGCCCTTGCGTGTGCTACATTAACAAGGTGTGTTGCACGAAAACCTGCTGCAATATCTCTTCCACCATAAAGACCAAGGAAACAAAACCATATGGCAAAGACCAAGGGTTCGTTAAAAGTAATCCATTTTTTAACTCGATCTCCATAATGGTCGAACATGAATTTTGCATAAGAGACAAACGAATCTACAACCTCTCGATTTTCCCAAGCTCCTAATTTATTAAATTCAAGAGGTAAATCCCAATGATAAAGCGTGATGAATGGTTCTATATCATTAGCGATTAATTCATTAATTAAATTATCGTAAAATTCGAC
>JBHLJZ010000194.1:0-4088 GCA_048887165.1 Candidatus Hodarchaeota archaeon
AATTTGTTTGAGTCTTTCCCGATGATACACAAGCGCCTGCGCAGACGAGTGCCCAGGCGCGTATCATTCTTCATTTACGAATTTTTTTTCTTTTTGCGGTATTGAACACATTTTTACATATTTTTAGAATAATTTTTGTAAATTAATCAATAAGCTATTTCTTATTCAGCCTTAACCTATTTTTTTCCCTGATTAATCTGTTATATGTCCATATCTGGAAAGATTCAAACAAATTGGAGAATATATTTAGCTTAAATTTAAATATCTTGATTGATTATATCTATTTAACCAAGAAGTCAAAACTTATCTTATGTTAATTCAAGAGCGGTTTGTAGTATTTGAGGGGAAAAAGTATTATGTTAATGAGTATCCAAACTATACCTTTCCCATACTGGAAATGGAATTAACAGGGGTATCTAATATAGAGGAAATCGAGGGGCTTGACCAACTTGAAGATTTGGTGGTTTTAATTTTACGTGATAATGAGATAGTCGAGATAAAGGGGCTTGAAGAACTGCCTAATTTACGATTCCTTCATTTAGATTGTAATAAGATCAGGGAGATTAAGGGACTTGAACATCTACTTAAATTAGAGAGTCTTGATTTGGAGATTAATCAAATAACAGAAATAAAAGGGCTTGAAAATTTGACTAATTTAGAGCAACTTCATTTGAGTTATAATAAAATAAAAGAAATTAAGGGATTAGAAAACCTTAGAAAAATAAAAGAATTAAACCTTAATTGTAATCAAATTACAGAGATTAAAGGACTCGATAGTCTTGAATGTCTCGAATCTTTACAGTTAGCGAACAATAAAATTACCGAAATAAAAAACTTGGAGAATTTAAGTGCTCTAAAGCAAATTTACCTTTCTAATAATAAAATCCCTTTAGAAATACTTGAAAAGTGTAGAGATACAAGTCAAATATGGACCAGCATAATAAGCCTTGATGCTCAAAAGTGTGTCGCATACTGTAAAAAGAAAAAGTGATGCCATCATTGGCAGACGAGTGTCCAGGCGCGTATCATTCTTCACTTACGAGTTTTTTTTCTTTTTGCGGTATTGAACACATTTTTACATATTTTTAGCTTATAATTAGAGGAAATATTTACCTTAAGTTATTTATCATTTGAATACAACAAACATCCTCCTCCTGGTTTAAGATTATATTTAGTCGAATGGATTATGAAGTCCGCCTTTCTCAGTAAATGAATTTAATTCTAGATCTCTTTTTTACTAAGAAAATTTTTTATATCTCGCTTTCAATTAAGGTGATAGAAAAATCATTAAATTCTTGGTTATTTTAGATTTAAATTTGTTGTTTACTTATAATGTCTTTAGGTATTAATAGGATTCGTTGACCAAATAATTCAGGTATAAAGAATAAATAGTACATGGTGATTATACATTATTGAAAAAGAACATGGGCGTTTTGTTCAATATGAAAGAAGAAAATTTTATGTAAATGAATATCCAAAAGGTCTGAGTTTTGGCACTTTTCCTGTGCTAAATATGGAATCAATAGGAGTCATTGATATGACTAAGATAGAAGGTCTTGACCAACTTGAAGATTTGGTGGTTTTAATTTTAACTGAGAATGATATAACTGAAATAGACGGACTTGAAAATTTACTTAATTTACGATACCTCCATTTAAATTACAATAAAATTACAGAAATTAAGGGACTCGAGCAACTTACAAATTTAGAACTTCTTGATTTAGACTGGAATCGTATTACAGAAATTAATGGACTTGAAAACCTTGTTAATCTTGAATGTCTTTACTTGAACCATAACAAGATACAGGAAATTAAAGGTTTTGAGAATCTTAGAAAGCTTCGAGAATTATACCTAAATGAGAATCAAATTAAAGAGATTAAAGCACTCGATAGTCTTGAATGTCTCGAATCTTTACAGTTAGCGAACAATCAGATCACTGAGATTAAAAATCTGGAAAATTTAAAGGTACTTAAGCAAATTGATCTTTTTAATAATAAGATTCCTTTAGAAATGCTAAATCAATGCAGAAATCTGAGTGAGAAAGCAGTGTTACTCCTTGAAGCTCAGAAATGTGTCGCATACTGTAAAAAAAAAAGCTTACCTAATCTGTAACATCATTGGCAGACGAGTGCTCAGGTGCGTACTATCCTTCTTAGGAAGAAAAAAAACATTATTTATAATAAAAATGCGTTAAAAATTTTAATCGGTTTTTCCCGAGAGAGGAAATCCCATAAATTCCACGTTCAATTTTGAAAATATATCCTAAGGAAATTAAATTGTCCAAATAACTTGCTAAGGTAGAGACAGCAATGATTTTCGTAAAATGTGTCCAACTACAAATTTTATTTTTTTCTAATATCCAAAGGATCATGTACATATAATTATGAGAATCTAAAATTTCTTTTGAAGGGTATTTCACTTGATTAATTATTCCTGATTTCTTAAATTGTTCATATAATATATTTTTTTCTTTATTTAGGTTTTTTAATTCTACTGAATTGATTTCATTGTTTATTTGGGAATATAAATCTTCTACCAATATTTTACCTTCTATATCTTGTAATCTAATAAAATTAAGAATATTTGAAGTAAAAATGTGTTGTGACATATTTTCCAATCTAAGAAACTTTAATCTTTTCAATTTTTTTATTGCATCTGGAAGTTCGTTTATGGGATTATAACTTAAATCAAGTTTTTCCAAATTCTGTAATTCAAATAAGCAATCAGGAAGTTTTATGATGTTTTGATTTATTAAGTAAAGTTCTTTTAGTTGTTTCAGAGAACATATTTCTTTGGGAAACATATCTATCCTAAAAGATTCAGAGGAATCGATTGCGAGTTGAATTATACGGCCCTGTTGGTTAATAACATAATTTCTAGCATTACCATTATATGTAGAGTAATATTCCACTTTTTCATTCTTAAAAAAAGGATCTCCTAAAATTTGTTCCAAAGTTGCAAGAATAGCAGCCTCATTCTCAATTACACCCTGAGACTCATAAAACTCTTTAGAAATTTGCATATACATCTTATCTTGTATATTTTGTTCGAAAGGTTCCAGAATTTTTCGTACGTCTCTTAGATATTCATAATATTCATTAAAATCTAACGGGATCGTATCTAAGTCATTATCTCTTAGAATAGAAAAAATTTCTCCTACATCTATTTTATTATCTTTACCCATTTTATATCAAGTCGATTATATCCTATATGAAATCAAATTTTTATGCAATTTTGCCTTTAAAGATTTGAATTAACTCTCTGATTTAAGAAATTTAAGCAACTGTTAATATTTAAATATTTAGAGTGTATAGAGATTCATAGTTTCGAATTTGAATGAAGAAGAACGTACTTTTTAGAATGATGTACAAATGAGAAAAAATAAGAGTTCACCTAAAGAACTAGTAAAGATTGAAGAAATCAAAAAAATTTTAGAGATTATTGAAAAATACGAAAAATTGTATGAAGAGATTGGAATTGAAGTACTTATTTTAGAAGCATTTACTTTGGATAAGCCATTAACTGAGATTGAAATCCGTGGTAAAAAACTTGATGATGTTTTAAGTTTTATAGATGAACTAAATGATTTCTTTTATGTTGGTTCCAAGAATTCTTCTAAAAAGAGTTCTGAATTTGATGGAGTTGTACATATTTCTCGTTTTAAATCAATATTGGATATTAGTTTGAATTATTTATCTAATGATTTTGCTGATATAAGAGGCATTTTATTCGGAATCCCAATTAAAGAAATAGCAGAATTTTGTACTCAAAATGAATTAGAAGGTCTTAATTTAATAAAAATGTAATCATGATTTACTTTAATATTACAAAAGAAATGAAAACAATTCGAAAATGTTTTTGAGAAAATTAGATTTTGAGAAAATTAGATAAACTTGGAAGATTAATCAATAACATCGTAAAATTTCTGTAGAGAATTTAGTGTGTGGTTTTATATACAAAAATCTCTATTAATTCTATTTAAATGTGATATTTGTTCTAATTCTCTATATCTCCTTATATAATACTATTTTCCGGAAATTATTGATAAATAGAAAAGGTTTAAATAAGCTAAATTTCTAAATTTAAA
>JBHLJZ010000195.1:0-3996 GCA_048887165.1 Candidatus Hodarchaeota archaeon
TGAATACTTGACGGTTTCTGTCTCGCCTGTAATGTAGATGTATTCACTATCCATTTTTAGTTTAATTGTATCCTTATCAACGCCAGGCAAATACACCTCTATATCAAATCCTGTGGCATCTTCGCTTTCAACCGCGCACATTTGAGGATACGCAATCAATTTTGAAGGTTTGTCGTTTACAGGCTCTATATCGGAAGATTTTTCCTTTTCTTCTGTATCGGACAATTTTTACACCTTAAAATGGAATTCAAATTTATTATCATAATATAAAAATTAAGAAATTTATATGTCTCCACGAAGTGAGGTAAGGAGATTAAAAGTTTAATATATTAGAATTAAGTAAAATGATCTGGAGAATTATAAAATATAAATGTTAACATTTGGACGACTATAGAAACTCAGCTTTTAACAATTCTTTATACTCGGATTCCATTTCTTGAAATGGTATATTTTCTTCTCCAGTATATATATCTGGTCCTCGTTTTTTGTCTAAAAATTTGGAGAAAGGAATTAAAGCTTTAGCTAAGATATATTCTAACTCTAGATCACTATTTACCTCAGTTTCTAAGTCTTTTTTATTTTTAACTATTCCAGAACTCATCTTAATTCACTTTTTTTTTAGTGTAGAATAATTTTATGTTAATTTAAAGAAAAATTATAATTTGCATATCAATGATTTAATAAAAAAAATGAATTAGAGTGAAAATTTATTAATTTACAGAATTTTGATTCAAATTTACTTTCTTTTTTCTTGTAATTGCTTAAAATAGAGTTTCATAAAATATCTTTGATTCTTACAGTAGTCTATTATTTGTTTTGAGCTTAAATTCGTTGTATTATTAAGAATTTCTTGAATTAGATTTAACATCTCTATATTGTGTTCATTGCTTTTTTCATATTTGATTATAATGTATTTGTTTCTCTCTTTACCCTGCTTCTGATAAATAATAAACTCTTGAATTTGAGAATCTCTTTTACTTTTTTTAATATAATCTTTCCATTGAAATTCCTTTGATTCTTCAGATTTTTCCACTTTATCCATTTATTCTCTATTCATATTTTATTTAATCTTATTAAAAGAAAAAAAAAGAAGGGGGCACTACATAAACTACTAAAAATTATTATCGATAAGAGATTTTAAGGAGAATTTTCCAATGGGATAAATAATTTATGAAGTTACCTCTTGGATCATAGAAATTATGAGTATATTTAAACAAAAAATTAGCCTTTAATGATTTTTCTACATAGATTTACTCCTAATCCCGTTTTGCGATTTAATATATAAGGATTTTCTTTACGTACCTGAGTAGCAGTATGATAACCCGCGTTATAAATAATACGTGCTCTTACTCGAGCTACACTGTTTAAATGCAATACCAAGTCAAATAGTTGTTCTTTTATTCCATAATGTACCCGAATCTTCAATGTTTCAGCCATTTCTGCGATATGAATCATATTGTCTTGAAATTCGATATAATTATCGCTTAAATGGATGGAAATAATTCCAATAAAAGTAATAATTCGCTCTAAATTGTCTCGAACAGAATTTAGATCACCAGCTAAAATATGATACCGTTCTAAAATCTCTTCAATAGGGATCTCATCTGTCCATTCTAAAATTGGTTGGAGCATTTTATAATTTCGAACTTTATTTTCTGCCTTAAGCACCTCATAGGCTGCTTTAATGATATCTTGAGAATTATGCAATTGGCTATTCTCTAATTTTTGGCGAATTAAAACCCCTGACATGGGATAGAGGTACAAACGAATAATCAATTTCCCGAACTGACTACATCTTATAGTGCCATCTTTTTTATGTTCAATTAATCCCTTTTCAAATAAGTAATTGAGAATATATTGATTCCTAATTGACTTTGGTATAATATCAGCTACATACTTTTGAAGATTAGGGGCAGGAACCTCAATTAAATGTTTTAAAAAGTAAGCAATATGGTCACAGAATTCAAATACAAATTCATCATTAACAAAATTATCAGAAATCCCATTTTGGAACCCACAAGAACATCCAATACCATGTTCAATGCCAAATTGGCACATGAAGACACCAAATTCAGTCTTTAAATACCCTCCAATTAGAGAATTGCTAACCTTAGTTAATTTTATTTGATAATTCTTCGTATTTAATTCTTCTAAACGTTTTGAATCTGCGTGTAGTTTTAAAATATTTTCAGGTGTAATTTCTTGGATCATTAAAATTTGTTCGATGGGTATCTCTTCTCCTCTCATTTTTTGTTTGAGTAAGAACCAAAAATAAGTCCGTTCGAAAAATTTCTTAAGCTGTTCAATTGTAATATTTCCCTCCTCATAGATCCTCAAAAGGACTTGTTCTTTAAGCGTATGTACTCTATTTAAACTTGAGACTAAATTGTTATATAATGGAATTAATTTTCTATTTGTGGGTATGCTCTGAAAATGATTATTCTCAACCCAATTTCGTTCTTCTAGATTATTCACTAAGATGATACCATAACCCACCGAATCTAATCCTGGTCTACCTGCTCTACCCAACATCTGGAACACTTCATTTGCTGAAAAAGGTTTGAAATAAGAAAATCCGTCTCCATTTTCATGATATCCAGAGAAATTCTTTAGATTGTGTCCGGAAGTTACATATTTCTTAAAATCACGAAGCACTACCACTCGTGATGGTGTATTTATTCCTGCACTTAGCGTAGTCGTGGCACATACAACTTTTAGTATTCTTTTACGAAACCCATCCTCAACTAACTTACGTTCTTTAGGTAATAATCCTGCATGATGAAACGAAATGCCATATTTTATTATCCTTTTTAAGTCCTTATGACCCCCTTTGATCTTGGCTAATTTTTTCTCAATATTTCTGCATTTTTCAAGCAAATTTTGCTCAATATGGTTTTTAACTACATTCTTGAGTAGAAATGAAGTTTGTTGAGTAGATTTTCGCTTATTTAAAAAGACCAAAACTTGTCCTTTTTGGTCCAAGGTTTGTTTTACGATCTTTTTAATTGTTGAATCTTTATTTTGAGTAGTCACAACTTGATAATGGAGAGGAACAGGACGTACCTCAGATTGAATTAAAATGGTATCGTTTCCTAATGATGTGAGCCAATCATTGAAAAGTTTAGGATTTGCTATTGTAGCGGATAATCCAATAATTTGAGGTTGGTGAAGAAACTCGTTCAATCGCACTATTAGTGATTCTAATCGTGGACCACGGTCTGATTCTCCTATAAGATGTATTTCATCTATAATGATTGTAGAGATGTCATGGATCCACGCTTTATCATAGAAATTTCTGAGAATTGAGTCACATTTTTCGTATGTGGTAATGACCAAATCTGCTTTCTTTAATTCTGAGTCATCTATATCATAATCTCCTATAGATAATGTAAGATTTACTTTAAATCGCTCATAATATTTTTTAAAATAATAATATTTCTCAGTAGCTAATGCCTTAAATGGAACTAAATATATGGATTTTCCATAATTATTGAATATATTATTGAATGCACATATCTCAGCAATTAATGTTTTTCCACTTCCTGAAGGGGAGCATATTAAAAAAGATTTTCTGAAAAACAGGCCTTTTTCTATGGCCTTTTTTTGAATATCTCGTAATGCAAAAATTTTTTGCTCGAACAAGACTCGAAGTATTCGCTCATCATTAATATAGTTAAAGATTTCTTCATCCTGTTGGAAAGATTCTGGGGGATCATCATTCGTAAAATTGTGAAGTGTCATATATTCTACTTAGTGCAAATAGACTTGTTTATTTAAAGAAAAAATGCATGATCAAGAACTCATAATATATCTTTTTTACTTTAGTGTATAAACACAAAAATATTCTTAGACGAATTTTTTCTTTATAAATAGAGGGTAAAATCTTTCATTAATATGCAAGAATCATTGGAAAAGAAATGGGATTTAAGTTATCTATATGAACTAACTCAACAAGCCTTGGAAATTGGTGATATAGAACAAGCAATAAAGTTATCA
>JBHLJZ010000196.1:0-3872 GCA_048887165.1 Candidatus Hodarchaeota archaeon
AATTTTAATTTTTAAATTAGTATCTTTTTCTGATCTACTTTTTTTATAAATTCAATTAAAATTCTATAGCAATTCCATAGATTATTAAAGTCTAATTTATCAATTGTGTCATTTAATGTATGATAATGAGTAGCAAATCCTTTTTTCGGAGATCCAACCAGAGAACACGCTTTTATCCCATTATTCGAGTATGCCATCGAATCAGTGTAAAACATAACGTTACCTACTGTATGGGGTATATGTAATTCCGTTGAAATGATTGATAGTTCATCACCCAACTCTTTACTAAGTTTAACAATGGATCTCACCTCTACAACATCCACCTTTAACTCTGAATCTTTACCGCCAACCATATCGATGTTTATAACATATGCATTTCTTAATTCGCTCAAATTCTTTTTAGAAAAACGTTTACTGCCTCGGTCTCCTATCTCTTCACATCCATGGGAAACCAACCAAACTTCTGTATTTTTTAATCCATTAGGTTTTTTTAAAAACTTAGCTAATTCCAACATAATTGCAATAGATGTTAAATTATCATCTGCTCCCATAACAGAATCTTTTGATACACATTTAATTATAGTATAAATCAAAATTGGAAATAGAGTCGTTTGTAATATCAAAAGACCTAAATCCACTTGTTGAACAAATAGGAAGGGAATTGAAACAAAATACAAAATAATTTTTAGGATGTAAACCGCTACCATGACAAAACTGAGTATAACTGGTATGGACATAAAGCCCATATAAAACTTTGGCCATTTTTTAAGAATTGGAAATTCCCAATTAGAATCATGGTGTCCTCCGATAACAATAATTTGTTCCGTAGTTTCTCGTGGTTTAAATTTTCCGTAAACGTTAGTAGACTTTTGCTTTTTAAATAACGGATCGATGAATTCAATATTCCGCATTAAGTTTGTTTGAATAACTATAACTGAAAAGATAATAAATCCAAAACTGATTAACAAGGATACAATATTAGGATAAAAAAAGTAGATCCAATACGATATCGTAGCAATGATTAAATCAATCATGGGAATTCTGAATGCTGCTCGATATGAGCCTGGATGGCAATAGAAATTCTCAATTCTAGAATCCTCAGTGTAATTTTTAAAACAATTTTCTATATAGGTTGCACATGCAGCTTCTTGCTCGCTACAAGGAGCTCTGGGACCAATTTTCTCGCATATATCCTGGATCGTAAATCTCATATCTTCCTTTACTTTATTCTCATTATCCAACTTTATTCCAACCTCTTAATATGTACATTTTTCTTTTTTTTATTTTCTTAAAATTTTCATATCTTAATTTAGAAACATTTTTGAGATTTAGCTAATTTTTACGTTTTATTTCTCTAAATTGAATTCTTTGAGACGCTGTAATTTTTCAGCATGTAATTTCTCAATTTCTACCCGTATTTCCGCAATCCTTTCATTGGTCAAAGGGAAAAATTTCAAAATGATTAATAGGATTAAGGTGAATAATGCTATAAACCCTAGAATACCAAGCCTAATACCCATATTCATTATTGGTGGATCAGGCAATAAAGGATCATAACCAATTATCACATCGAGGAGGATAGCTGTGAAGAATCCTATTATCACCAACGAAAATTTGTCGACTGCAATCAAAAATCCAAAACATGATCCTTCTCTTCTTATACCGGTTATCAATTCATCTTCATCTACAACATCTCCCGCAACTACTTCTCTTGATACTAAAACTCCTGACATTGCTACTCCCACAAGAAAACCCCACATAGCTAGACCAATTAGATCTATAATGAAAAGACATGGTATATAACATAAAGCGTTTAGGATGACGGTGAATGCTAAAGTCTTCTTCGGACCGTATCGAATATAAATCTTTCTCCACATCACAAAAAATATGATGGTAGCTAAAATATTCGGAAGCATGACAATAGCAATCACATCTAAACTAAGTCCAACTGAATGCGAAATAAAAAATGGTGTCATAGCACCCATCCATCCTGTAATTGACCAAGTCATAAGATGGATACCCATATACTTTATAAGAGTTTTGTTTTTTAACGTCATTTTAATTGATTCTATCAGGGATAATCTCTTATCAATCGCAAATTCTTCACGTTCTTTAATTCCAAGTGAGGATAGTAAAAACGATGCCGAAAAAACTGATCCCATAATAACCGCAGCCCAGCTCCACCCAGCAAGTTCCCCATAAATTGCACCTAAAGACGCTTGAAGAATTGGAAACACTCCTATTGCGAATGCGCTGCCAATTATCGCAAAAATCTGCCTAAATACGACAACTTTGCTTCGATCCTCCACAGATTCCCATAGTTCAGGAAATACTGAAAACCATGATACTCCAAACATACTATATGAGAATTCATATCCTGCCACAACAATTAAGAGAAAAAAAAAAACTCCAAGCGAACCGAGTCCAATAGGAGGACTCCATAATAAAACATAAAAAATAAAAGTGAGTGGTGATCCTAGAATAATCCATGGTTTTCTTCTTCCTATTTTGGTATTTGTCTTATCAGATAAAACACCAACTATTGGATCGTTAACAGCATTCCAAACACCATATGACAACATATAAATCAATGCAGCTAACCAAGCATCAAGAAAAACTACATCAATCAGAAAATAAAATAAAAAGGAACTCACAATCGAGTAGGAACCGGTATCACCAATGGAACCAATGCTGTACCATAACTTTCTCGATTCTTTTTTTGAACTTTTAGGCATTTCCATTACTCATTTTAAATTATATTCGAAAGTTTAAAAATAATTAAAATTATATTTTCTAAATCCCCTAATAAATATTGTCTTAAAACCACTCTTAATAATAAAATAGGAAAATTATTAGTAAATTTACTTGATTTTATCTTAAAATATGAAATTTTACCGATTGGTTGATTTTTTGTAAACTAATATCGATGTAAGAAACATTGAGGTGTTAAATTCAATTTTAACTTTTTAAATTAATTTAAAATTTTAAAAAAACTTAAATTCATTGGATCAACTTAACTAATTTAATCCAATTTAAATAATTAATAAATAAAGATTAAATGAAGATTTCTAAACTTTTTTTCGAACTTTCTCATGAAGCAAGATATAATATTTTTCGAGAAATAAATGAATATCCATTAAAACATTCAGAACTAGAGAAGAAATTGGAATTACCTGGTCCTGAAATAACAAGACATATAAAAAGGCTTCAAAAGTACAATTTAATTGAAAAGAATCCTGATAGGACATACTTTCGGACTAATCTTGGTAAATTAGTTGATGAGGGTTTGGATTTTTTTGAGTTTAGTTTTAAATTTAGTGATTTTATCAATTCGCACGATATAGATGTTATTCCTTCTGAATTATTATTAGATTTAGGGATATTAAAGAATTGTAGTTTATTGACAAAAACTATGGAAAATATTGAGCGGTGGTCATCAATTATTAGAAAAGCTAGAAATTTTATTTGGTCTATTACTGAACAAGCAATAAATACAGATCTACCTATGATTCAACGGAAAATCTTAAGTCAAAATCTCGATATAAGATGCATTATGCATGAAAATTTATTGAAGAAATATGTGCAAACTGAAGAATGGGAGCGTTATATTGAAGGACCAAAACCTAAAATATTTCAAGAATTAAGTGAAAAAATAGGCATACCTTATTGTATCAGAAAGATTGATAATACTAGACTTGTTTTATTAATAACAGAATCGGAAGCAATATTATTTCTTTCTGATAAAACTAAAATAGATTATTCTGAATGTATTTATTCTGAAAATAATCAAGATTTCATTGAATGGGCAAAAAAACTCTTTGAGTATTATTGGAAGAAGGCAAAATCAGTAAGTAAGAAAGAATTGTTACTTT
>JBHLJZ010000197.1:0-3852 GCA_048887165.1 Candidatus Hodarchaeota archaeon
GTTAATGGAAAAAGATGGACTTCTCATATCAAGAACAGGAAAAGAGGTTGTGAAGGGAAGAATACCGCCAAAGATATATCGAATAAATCCTAAATTTAAAGAACAGTTATTAGAATTAGAAGAGATGTCTATTTCGGAAGATCCTCATGTTCTTCGGCAATTTTATAAAATTGAGATCTCAAATTACCGGAAAATGAGCTATAATATAAAAAGGTTGTTAGATTACTTAGATCCTTTATTAAATCTTCTCGAAAGCCAGTTAGGTGATATAATTAAGGCAAAAAGTACCTATGATGATTATTTATCATATTTAGATGAACCAGTTCTTCTCTATTTTGATAAGAAACGGTCTAGTAAACTTATAGATTTACGTACAGAATATGTATTGAAATTGCATAAATTAGCTATGGAGGAAGATTTAAATACTGAAGAGGCTTTTGTTTATTTTGATATATCTTTACCGCTAGCTGCTTTATTTGAATTAAAAAAAATATTAAAGCAGAAATAAAAATTAAATTGTAATTAGATTAAAGATTTTGAAGGTTCAAAATAATAATGTCTTATTCAATTACCAACGAGTTGTCTCAAGCAAAACAATTAACGAGCGAGAGTAAATTTAAAGAAGCCATAAAAGTCCTTAATAAGCTTGAAGCTAAAAAAGGTCTTACACTTCAAGATCAACTAGAAATCCATCATCTTAAGAGTTTTCTCCTTATTGAACTTGGAGATATTAATGAAGCACTCAAATATGCTGAATTAGCTTACAAAGAGAGTTTACAATTCAAAAACGAATTTAAAATAGTTGATGTCTTGTTTACGATGCGTAAAGCTTTGGTGATGGATGGTAGGGAAAATAAAGTACTAGAAACAATCATTAAAGCCGAAAAAATACTTAACACGATCAATCAAAAATCATCATTAGAATTTAAAGAGAAAATTGCATATTTGGAGTTAAATAAAAGCAGATATTATTTTGATACGGGAGATTTTAATCGTTCGCTAATACATGCAGACAAAGCCTTGGCAATTACTAAAGAAATTAAAAACCAAAAGCTTATGATGTTTATATCAAGGTTGTTCGCTTTGAATTATGCTCTTAAAGGCAACTTTAACCGTGCTTACGAATATGGTAAACGATATTTGACACTTGCAAGTAAAATAAATGATAAAAACGAAATAATTGCTGCTCTTTACTTAATTGGATGGAATTTTGTCGAAAAAGGAGATTTTGGTCAAGCATTAGGTTATTTAGAGCAGAGTTTATCAATGTGCGATGAGATTGATAGTTGGTGGAAACTGCCAATTCTTACTCATCTTTGTGAGTTATATCTCAATATAAACTCTCTTGAAAAAGCTGAGAAATGTCTAATTCAAATGAAAAAATTTAAAGATCATACAGATTTTAATGTTTTAAACAGCTTTTATCGTCTTGCTGAGGCAATGATATTGAAAAGAAAGCCTCAAGAAAGCGATCATTTAAAAGCAAAACAGATATTAAAAAAAATCGTTGATGAAGAGCCTCCATTTGCTGCACTTCTTTATCCTGCTCTATTAGAATTGTGTGATCTATATTTAAAAGATTTGTACGAAACACATAATTTAAAAGTATTAGATAAGATTCACGTTATTATTAGCAAATTAACGAGTATTGCTGAAAATCAACTGTCATTCTGGTTCCTTGTTGAAGTGCTTTTATTAGAAGCAAAGTTGAAACTAATAACCTTTGAATTTAAGGAAGCTCTAATTTTATTAAACCAAGCTCTGAATGTTGCTGAAAAATATGGTTTAACTCGATTAATTAAACGAATAACAAATGAACAAGCTGATTTATCTAAAAATTTTATCAGATGGGAAAAAATGAAAATATCAGGAGCGAATATATCAGAACGTATGGATTTGGCCCGTATAGACGAACAAATTAGAATATTGCTCCGGAAGCGAAATTATTTGAAAAAAGTCGCTGATCAAACCCATTCAGTGATTAAAATTTAATATTTCAAATTTCAAATTTCTAAATAAATAACAATAAAAATAAAATTAAGAATAACTTACTGAAGGTTCAATTTAATGTTATATTCCAATAAGAACGAATTATCTCATGTAAAGCAGCTTAAAAGCGAGTATAAATTCACAGAAGCTCTAAAACTTATAAATATACTTGAGGATAAAAAAGGTCTTACAGTTCAGGATCAGTTCGAAATCCATCTTCTTAAGAGTACTCTCCTTTTTGAAATTGGATTTATGAATAAGGCTCTTAATTTTGCTGAATTAGCTTGTAAAGAAAGTCAACAATTAAAAAATAAATTTCAAATAATTGATGCCCTCCTTACTAAGATTACTATTTTAAATATGAGTGATAAACGAAATGAAGCACTAAAGATTGTTAATGAAACCGAACAATTATTAAAAACAATCAAGCCTAAATCAACAATTGAATTTAAAGAAAAAAAAGCATATATTACATTATATAAAGGCGGTTGTTATTTTAATATGGGCGAGTTAAACCTTTCTCTAAAGTTTGCTGAGGAGGTCTTAAAAATTGCCAAAGAAATTAATAATAAAAAGCTAATAATGCTTGCGACAAAACTGCTTAATTTTAATTATTATGAAAAAGGTGATTTAGATCATTTTCTCGAATATCATAAACGCTTTTTGGCTCTTGCAGAGGAATTAAATGATAAACAAGAAATCATTGCTGCCCTTAACGGTCTTGGAATGTATTTCACTGAAAAAGGTGACTATAATCAAGCATTAAATCATCTTGAGCGAAGTTTATTATTATGTAATGAAATAAATAGTTTTAAAACAGTAGTAATTCTTTCCTCTTTTCTTGACGTCTATCTTAATACTAATTCTCTTGAAAAAGCTCAGCAATGCCTAAACCGTATGAAAAAACTCAGTGATCAAGTAGAATTCCCTGGTGGTATTTTTTACAGGCTTTATAACGCAATGATTTTGAAAAGAAAACCTCAAAAGACTAACCATAAAAAAGCAAAGAAGATATTAAAGCTACTTATTGATGAGGAACGTCCATTTTCTGCGCTTTATTATGCTGCTCTGATAGAACTATGTGATCTCTATTTAGCAGAATTACGTGAAACAAATGATTTAAAAATAATAAATGAGGTTAACCCTTATATTAACCAATTAAAGGATATTGCTAAAAATCAACAATCTTTCTCTCTACTTGTTGAAGTGTTTTCATTACAAGCTAAGTTGAAACTAATAACCTTTGAATTTAAGGAACCCCAAATATTATTAAACCAAGCTCTGAATACAGCTGAAAAACATGGTCTGAACCGATTAGCTAAACGAATTACAAATGAACAAGATGAGCTTTCTAATAATTTTATTAAATGGGAAAAAATGAAAGCGTCAGGAACAAATATATCAGAGCGTATGGATTTAGCCCGTATAGATGAACAAGTCAAAAATCTGCTCCGGAAGCGTATGTATTTAAAAATAATCACTGATCAAGCCTGATTAGTGATGAAGTGTCATATTACTAGAAATTTTTATAGAAAATTTAAAAATCTTTCTAAAGAGATTTTAGCCCCAATTTTGGGAGGAATTTCAACCGCTTGTTTTACTTCGTTATAGGAATATCCTTTGTTATACAAATTCTCAATTGCTGGTGAAAAAATAAAGTTATAATATTTCTCTCCTATTTTATTTATAATTTTATCAAAATCTTTAGTTGTTATCCATTTTTCTTTTTCCCGACGAGTCAATGAAACCCCTTTTTCTTTACCTTTTAGTTCAAGTTGATAGGTCTGAGCTTCTTTTCCCAATCGTGCTTGATAACCCACAACTGCTATTACTATACCATGAATTTTTGATTCTTCTTCTGAA
>JBHLJZ010000198.1:0-3648 GCA_048887165.1 Candidatus Hodarchaeota archaeon
TTCCCACTGATCAAGAATTTCTAT
Source organism: Candidatus Hodarchaeota archaeon (assembly GCA_048887165.1). Taxonomy (GTDB): domain Archaea; phylum Asgardarchaeota; class Lokiarchaeia; order Sigyniarchaeales; family SOKP01; genus SOKP01. The sequence continues at coordinate 25 of JBHLJZ010000198.1, forward strand.
TTCACTATACAATATTTCTTCATAAAGTTCACTTGGTTCTTTATTAGAGAAAAGTAATTCTTTGAATTTCTCGTGTCCCTTTCCAATTCCATCTATGCATTCATTTACAGAAATAATAGTACCTCCTTCTTTAACAGCTATTTCTCCTACTGCCATACTTTTTACGGCTTGATATAAGTTGAGGTCTAATGGATAACCACCATTTCCGCAAATTACAATATCAAATGGATTATCCAATTCTTCAAAAATATATTTTAATTGATAATTTACTAACCTTTTATGGACTTCTTCTAAATCTCCCGCGGCCACTTGACAGATATCATGATCTTTATTAATGCAAACATTTACTATAAAGTCTACACCTACTAAATGAGCAATTTCAGTTGAATTTTTAGCCATTGGATTGTCCTTATAAATCCCAAATCTTGCATATTGAGAATCAATATTATTAGGTGAATGATTTGCTTGAATGGTTCTTATTCCAGCAATTCCAGGTATAATCGATTTTCTGCCCCCAGAAAATCCAAAAAAGAAGTGCGGTTCAACATAACCCGTCAAAATTTTTAAATCACTTTCAAAATATTGCTTATTGATATAAATCGGATTTTGATCTTCCGTTTGACCTAGAAATGTAAGACTTTCTTTTGCATTATGATCAAGGTATTTTATCCTTTTTTTGAGATTACTTCCTAAAATCCTATCTATTTCCTCTTCATAAGACGCTCGATGAAGCCCAGTAGCAATTAATATTAAAATTTTATCATCTGTAATTCCATATTCATTTAATTCAGCGATAATTGCCTTAAGTATAATTTTGGACGGGACAGGACGTGTTGCATCTGAAACAACAATACACACTTGATTGATATTTTTTTTACTATTAACAATCTCTCGTAAAGATTTTGTGCCAATAGGGTTGTTAATCCAGCTTTTGATAAGTTCTAAAGTATTTTGTACTGCGATTTGTTCTTTTGCCTTAATTATAGTAATATTCCAATCTGGATTTAGATCGAGTTTTAGGCCTTTTTTACCATAATCAAAATGAAGTTCACCATTATTATTGGATTGTTTTAAATTCATTTCCACGATAACCCCATGATTTTAAAATTGTTTCCGCCTCGGAAATAATATTCTCAATAAAAATTTTCAAAGAAACGACTTTTTCAATATGTCCAGCCGCAGGACTCCAGATACTTTTATCTTTTAATTGAAAATGATAAATTTGTTTGTAAAATTCTTTATCAAAAATATCTTGATTAATTAATTTCATTTTATAACTAGATGGTATAGTGCATTCTTCAGTTGCTAGAATAGCCGTACCAAAACACACTGCTTCAGCTCCCATCGCAAGGGCAGCAAGGAAACCACGTGCATTACCGATACCCCCAGCTGCAATAACTGGTATTTTCAAAAGTTTCTTAGCCATTGTAATATTTACAAGAGTAGTATTTTGCAAAGGATTCTTAAAACCTGTCCCTTCCAAGCCGACTAAAGTCACTGCATCTGCTCCTAACTTCTCAGCAGAGAGAGCATGCTTCAGAGTCGCGCATTTATGAAACCATAATCCACCATTATCATGTATTTTTTTTCCAATATGAGGAGCTTGATATGCTGAGGTTGTAAAAATTTTAACTCCATGTTCTAAAGCAACATCTAGAAAATCTATGTAAAAATCTTCTGATCTTGGCTTTGGCACTTTTTTTGCCATCTGAGGGGGCATTATGGAAAAATTGATTCCAAATGGTTTGTTTGTTAAGGAGTTCATAAGATTTAATTCTTTTAAAAATTGATCAACTGTGTCGAAATTTAATGCGGTGATAATACCTAAACCACCAGCATTTGAAAAAGAAGCTGCAAACTTGGCTCTCCCTACCCCCGCAAAAGCACCCATTATTACTGGAAATTTTATGCCTGTCATTTGAGTTAATTTTGTTTTCCATTCCATTACTGCAAATCCCTTACTTTAACTAAATTAAAAAAAATGCAATTTTAAAGAGGTAATAATTTATATTATAATAAATAGATATATTTTCTTAGAGAGATAAGCATAAAAATTTTTTATAGTTTTACAAGATTTTTGATATTGATTCAAAGATATAGGGATAATTGTGGTAAAAATAGTTAAAGACTTATGGATTCTTACATCAACTGGAGTTACTCTGTTTTCCAGAGTCGCAGATCACGAAAAAATTAATCCTCAATTATTCGGTGCACTAATGTCTGCTTTAAATACTTTTGCAGAAAAGCTTTCTAATGGAGGTATCTCTAATTTTGAAATGAGCAACATTAAGTTCACAATCGTAAGACGTAGAGATTTCCTTTTTGTAGGTACTACTTTAAACAAAACTAAGGAAAAAAAAATTGTGGATGAATTAAAAGTAATAAGTGATAAATTCTTTGATACCTTCTCTTCTGAAGATTTACTTAAATGGGATGGTGATGTATCTATTTTTGCTGATTTTGGGCAATTTATTGAAAATTCTTTAGAAAAACCTGTAGATAAATTAAAAGAAGCTTTTTGGTCTTAAGGAAAATTGTAATTTTAAAGAATTTTATTCTATATAAACATAAAAATTTTAAGATTGTTTGTATATTTATTTCATGAATAAAATCTTTATACGAGTTATTTATGACAAAACCTAAGAAACATACGGATGAGAATAAATCTTCAAATGAAGTAAGAGTTATTCATAATTATGAAGAAGAATTCAACATTAAGTCTAAAACTGGATTGAGACCATTTACTTCTAATGGCTTTAACAACATTATTAAAAATCTTTCCACACCAAGCTTTCTGGGATCTTATCATCTCAAAGAAGCAATCAATCCTAAATTTAAACCAATTGAAAATTTACTGAGAGGTGATCTTCAATTAAAATATTCAAAATCCTTGAGGAGTATGGTGTTTAATCCAATTACTATTAGTTTAATTGTAATTGCTTTAATTTTTAATCTATTTTGGTTATTTTTTATTTTGTTTTAAAGCATTTATTTTTCTTAGAATTTCTTATTTCTAAATAAATTTTAAAGAAATCTTACAATTTATAACATAAATCGCTTTTTTCATTTAATACATAATTAGGGAATAAAAATTGATATATGATGCTATTATAATTGGTGGTGGAGTAACTGGTTGTTGTATTGCACGCACTTTATCTAAATATGACTTAAAGATCTGTTTACTAGAAAAGGAGGCAGATATTGCTTCTGGTACAACAAAAGCGAATTCTGGGGTGGTTCATGCAGGATATGGCGCTCCAAGGGAACATATAAGGCGAAACTTTTGCATAAGAGGGAATAAACTTTATACTCAAGCAGCAGAAGAATTAAAATTTCCATTTCAGAGAATTGGATCATTTGTAGTGGCTTTAGAAGATAATGAAATAAAAATACTTGAGGAAGAACGAAAACGTGGAATAGAAGATGGCATTCCAGGATTAGAACTTATATTAGATAAAGAAAAGATCAAATATATGGAACCTAACCTTACTGAAGATGTAATTGGAGTTTTACATGCTCCCACAGCTGGTATTGTAAGCCCTTATGAGATGACATTTGCTCTTGCTGAAAATGCTGCAATGAATGGTGTAAAATTCTTCCGAAACCAAAAAGTAACAAAAATCA
>JBHLJZ010000199.1:0-3580 GCA_048887165.1 Candidatus Hodarchaeota archaeon
TTCTTAAAGCGTATTTATGAAGATATAACAGTAATTGCTATTGCTAGATTTCCGCATCAAATAGAAATGGCAAAAAAGTTTGGTGCAGATATAGTAATCAAATCATCTCCTCCAAGTAAAGTTATCGAGGATGTTGGAGATTACTTGAATTGTGAAATTTATTATTTAAAAAAAAACAAGCCTTGGCTATTAGAAGGAATTGATTTTTTATTCGATACTGTTGCTTCTGCAGAAACATTAGAGACAGGTTTACGTATTGTAAAATCAAGAATAGTAGATTCTAAGAATAATAAGGAGAAATCAGGAGTAATTGTATTAACAGGAGTCCATGTTCCTAAGAGATTTGAATGGACACCATGGTATTTTAAAGAGATAAATATTATTGGTAGCAATGCCTTTGCAATAGAAAATTTTGAAGGTACTCGAGAGCATGCTTATTATCATTATTTTCGATTATTAGAAGAGGGAAGAATTGATCCAAAACCAATAATTTCACATAAATTTCTCTTAAGAGATTATAAAAAAGCGTTTATAGTTGCAAGAAATCAGGAGAAATTTAAATCTATTAAAGTTAAATTTTATTTTGATTAACATATGGAGTATTTATTAATATGAGTTCAATGAAAGAAAAGGTTAGTATCCCTGCATTAATGTTCGAATTTAAAAAACTCAAGTTATTGAAAGCATTTATCAGAGGAAAAGTAAATCCCAGAGGATATTGGAAATCGGGAGGACCAGTGTCTTTAAAAAATGTTCCATACCCAAGATTAATTGCAGAAGATTGGGTTATTGTTAAAACCGTTTTCTGTGGAATTTGTGGTAGTGACATGACTGAATTAAAACTTAGCGGTTCACTTGATAATCCTATACGTTCTTTTATTTCTTTTCCTCAAATAATGGGACATGAACCAGTGGGTATTATAGAAAGTGTTGGGAATAAAGTTAAAAAGTTTAAAAAGGGAGATCGTGTAGTAATTAGTCCGTGGTTTTCTTGCGTTCCTCGAGGAATTTTACCTATATGCTCAAGATGTTCTTTAGGTGATTATAAACATTGTCAAAATTTTCAGAAGGGAAATCTTCCAGTAGGAATGCATTTAGGTGTTACAAGTGGATATGGGGGGTTTAGTCCATATTTATCTGTTCATGAGTCCCAATGTTTTTTGATTCCAGAAAATATATCATTCGAGCAAGCAGTTTTAGCAGATCCTTTTTCTGTTTCTTTTCATTCTCTAATATTATTAAATCCTAACCCTGACTCTCAAATTTTAGTTTATGGTTTGGGTATTATAGGTTTGCTAACAATACTTTGTTTAAAAAACATTTTTCGAGTAAAACATATAATAGGGATTGGGCGATATAAATTTCAGAAAGATTTGGCTATTAAATTAGGAGCTGATCATGTTTTTTTGAACTCAAGTAATTTATTAATTGAAGAAGTAGCTACATACAATAATGATGAATTATATACCCCAAAAAAGGGTCTCAAATGGACGTTAGATGGAGTAAATGGTATAGTTGATACTATCGCCTCAGCAGAGAGTTTTGAAATCGGAGAGAGAATCCTTTGTACTCAGGGTAAATTAGTGTTTTTGGGTGTAAGCACTCCAAAAAGGTTTGAAAATACTCTTCATTATTTTAAAGAACTCGAAGTTATAGGTTCAAATGGATTTGGTATCGAAACTTTCCAGGGTAAATCGTTGCATGCATTTCAGCATTATTTATATTTTTTATCAGAAGGATTAATAGACCCTCAGTTTTTAATTACTCATAAATTTCCACTTGAACAATACCAAAAAGCATTTAATACTTTATCAGATAAGAGAAACTCTCATGCTGTGAAAGTAGTTTTCAATTTTAATTCAGAGTTTAATTTAAAATAAATAAAAAATAATTAGTTAGGTAAATTAAAATTTCATTAATTTTGCTAAGGAATAATCCTTTTTCCAAGTTGGTAAAAATTAAAATCACCGCCAGTAGCCCAGATAATAGGATGAATATTCCTCCAATCAAGTCTGAAATCACCTTCTTCTTCAATAATAATTTGAGGATTCACATACGATTTAACAACTCTACCGATAATCCCTTCGTTACGTTCATAATCAAGGATTTGATGCACTTCACATTCTATATTTATGGGGCATTGCTGAATCATTGGAGCAGTTTTTAATTCTCCATAGAAATTATCAAAAAGTGCACTTTTATTAAAGTCTCGACCAGATTTACTTCCACAGATATTAGTCTCTTCTACAAGATCCTCGGTAGGTATATTGACACTAAAAGTCCTATTCTGATGTATTCCGATTGTAGTATAACGTTTTTTAGACAAACTGAAGAATATATACTTCCCAAAATCAAATGGACAACTATAACCAATAACAAGATAATTCGGCTTTGCATTAACTTTTGCACCAACTATAATCACAGGTAATGGACTCAGTAGATTTGTCTTAATTTCGAACTTATTTAATTTCTTATTAATCATTTTATTATCCTTTTTTATATGTGTTAATAAAAATTTGTTCAAATATTAATTTACAAATACTTATGTCCCACAACACTTAGTATCATTTGTTTTTATTTTTTTTGCATTCTTAGCTACGCCTCTAGCATTCCATAAACACCCACAGCCTTTTCGCTCATTCAAAATAATTGCTTGAGTTGGACAATTTCTCTTACATGCACTACATTCGGTACATAAATCGGGTCTAAAAATTTCATATTTTCCAAAATTACTAGGTTTTGGAAGTCCAAATGGACAAACTTCTCCGCAAAGACCACAACCATTGCAGCTATTCTTATCAATAAAGATTAAAATATCTTTAATAGATTCCATAAAATCAAATGATTCAATATTTATTTCTGTCATTTTTCAAACCCCTGATTTTAGATTATTTCTTATTTACAGCATTTTTCTTCTGATTGAGATTCCTCTTTATCCTCTTTTGGGTCTCCACAACAACAATCGTTGGCATTATCTCCCATTTTTAATAACCTCTTTGATAAAAATTTTATTTTTGATTATAATATAGTTAGGATCCTAGCTATATAAAAGTTTCGTTTCGAACAATTAAGATCCTAACAAAATAATAATTAATAAAGTTAAAAAGTCCAAGATTAAGTTTTATAAATTCAGTGAGCACAATAATTTCTGGAGTAGTTCTTCTATTTTTTCGAGTTCTTCCTGACTAATTCCTGGACAGCAGCCATTTACAATTAATTCTAATGGTGGAGTTTTTTTTTCAATGCTTTTCCTTTTTCTGTAAGTTTAACAAGAAGACTTCTTCTATCACTAGGATGTAATTCTCTTGTTACTAACTTCTTCTTTTCCATTGTATCTATTACCCCTGTAATTGTTGATCTAGAACAATTACAGATTTCTGCTAAATCTTTAAATTGTTGGCCATCAGCTTCCCAAAGTTGCCTCAAAATTAAATGTTGAGTTGGAGTGAGTTCTAATTCCTGAATATTATCTCTTTGTAATTTTTCATATTTCTTATTTAATGTATTTATTAATTCAAATACATCAACAATACTCTTGGGATGACACGACGTATTGCATGGTTGAGAAGTCTTTTTTTCA
>JBHLJZ010000200.1:0-3466 GCA_048887165.1 Candidatus Hodarchaeota archaeon
GGAAATAAAGTCTGGATATTGATTCGGATGATTAATCGAGAGAAAAAGTAAAATTTTACGAAAAGCCTCTTCATCTTTTAATAATGGTTTTACTTTTCCATAATCTAAGGTTAAAATATTGTTTAGAAACCTGAATTGTATTTCTTCATCTTCAATATTATATTTCATAAAAAATTGAATCGTCTTTTCAGTAATCTCTTCAATTCGCTTACCTTCCTCTTCTAAGATAGTTTGTCTATCTAAATCATAATTTTGGAGCATCCGTGAATACTCTGATTTACCTGCTCTTGTAATTATGTATTTTCCCTCTTCTTTTGTTATAAATCCCTTTTCTAATAATAAATTTAAATTTTTCGACACGGAAGATTGATTTATGGATAATGGTTCATCAATGAATTCAGACCTTTTGCAGTAATTGTTATTATAAACCATCCAAAGAACCCAGTGAGAGTAATTTCTTCCACTGTTTAAGATTATATCAGGAGGATAATTTAGTTTACGTGTCTTTTTCTTCGCACTCGATAGCTCATGAAATTGTTTTATTCCTTCTGAAGTAATTTTATACTGACCTCTAGCAAAGTTTTCTACAAAATCCTTACGTTTTAACTTCTCTAGATGTCTAGATAAAGTACCAGTAGGAATTTCAATCGGCTCTTGACGAAAATCCGCCCATTTACATACATCATTATTGCACAACATCCAGAGAATAATATGGTCATAGTCCAGTTTTCCTAACTTGGAAGGACTATAGATTTTTTCTGGAGGATAAATTATGGGACCCATTATTTGAGAAAATTTAATTTTATTTTCTAAATTATAGATCGGTTTCTTTTCTATTTATATCTATTTCTTAGAACTTCCATAGATAATCGAAACTATCATGAAACAATCAGAAGCTCAATTATAAATGCAACTATATCTCAAGATTTGCTTGATCATCATTTTGGTGATAAAATTAAAATTAAAGAAAAAAATTGGTTAGAAAAAATGAAGAAAAAATCGATCATAATTTTAATAATTGTAGCTATTATTGGATTTTTAACAATTGTCTTAGAAACAGGCAGCTTAACTTCTGATTACGTAATGATTTATCCCAAATTATCCGCTAACTCCATTACTATTACCAGACCTGATAGTTCCTGTTCGTGGGAAACAGGTGATACCGAATGGATTTATTATGATATAACGGTTATTACAAATGTTGATATTGAACTCTATAAAGGCGGAATATTTGTAATGGAAGTTGGGGCATGTCTGGCGGGTAGTGGTGCCCTGGCATGGACTATACCCTCAGATTTAGAAAATTCTGACCAATATCAAATAAAAGTCATAGATTACTATAATTCATCCTTATACGATATTAGCGATTTTTTTGAGATAAGGAATCCACAACAAGAAACACCAGGGATTCCAGGATATAATCTATACGTTTTAATAGGTGTAATTTCTGCAGGATCATTAATAGGTGCAATTTGTATATTAGTCATACTTAAAAGAAAAAAGCACAAACCGAGTTAAAAGAATGAATAAATAAATAAATTTCCTATTTTTTTTTATTTTTAATTTAATTTTTGTTCAGTTCGCCCCTATGACAAGATTTAAAGATATATTATAAATCCCAAATCCGATTTGATTTAGTATTAATGGAAATAAACTCTTTAGAGCCTCTTATAAAAGAGATTTTTATTAAGAAAACATTTCATTAAACATAAGACTTAAGATTATAATTAGCTTAATATATTCATAAGGTTTTAATCTAAATCAAGTGAATACATGTATCAACCTCAGCTAAATCAATTAACAAGAGCGGAAGAGCTTTTTGATGCTGGTAAGCTTGACAAGGCTCTTGAGATATTAAACGATTGGAGCCAATTTGAGGGATTAAATCCTCAGCAAAAAAACCACTATCAGTTTCTTAAGGGCTTAATTCTAATATATCAGAACAAAAGCGAAGAACTTATTGAGTTGGGTGAACAATTATTTAAAGAAGGTCAAAAATGTAAAGACAATCTCCAATCGTTTGATGGATTATTTTTTATTATCACTGGATTAGTTCTAGCTACTAATTTTGACGAAACATTCAAACTAATTGAAAAAGCTGAGACTTTATTGAGACTTACTTCTACTAGATCTAAAAATATTTTAATTCAAAAAGAAATCCGTATAAGTTTGTTAAAAGCAATGATAAATTTGGAGATAGGCAATATAGATTTAGCAGAGAAGTGCTTAGAATGGATCTTAAGCTCACAAAAAGAACCTCCTAATACATTCGAGATTGTTTGGGCTAAGATATTAATGGCAAGAATTATGCTTCAAGTAAAAAGTAGATTTGATCTTGCTCTTGAATACACCAAGAAAGCATCTTCGTTAGCAAAGGAAATCAAATTTAACCACTTCTGGATTGCTCTGAGTCATCTAGTTTTTGGGGGGATATATTCATGTATTGGTGAGTTCGATATTAGCTTAAAACATGCAATGAAGAGTTTAGCGGTATTTAAAGAAATTAAAAATAATTGGTATATTGGGATTTTATTAAATAATATTGGCTTGATGTATGGTGATAAAGGCGAATATGACCTTGCTTTGGAAAATTTTGAGGAAAGTTTAATACTTTTTGAGCAGATTCCTTATAAAGGAATCTATAATATAGAACCCCAAATTGATGGTTTAATATCTGTATCCCTTGAAAAAGGTGATGTGGAGCGAGCTCAAAAATATTTTCATCGCCTGGAAAATATATTTAATCAAAGTTCAAAACGACAGTACACAGATCAAGTACACGCACAAAAAAAAGATACTCAACTCGAATTAGTTTACCAATACTGTAAAGCTTTAATGTTAAAAAGAAGTTCTCGAATCCGAGATAAAGCTAAAGCTGAAGAATTATTGAAACAAGTTATCGAAACAGAAACTTTATTTTTTGATATTATTATTAAAGCATATATCCATCTTTGTGACTTACTTCTTGCTGAATTTCGTATAAATAATGATAGTGAAGTTCTTGATGAACTAAATCACTACATTGCTAAATTATTAACTATAGCTGAGAAATCACATTCGTATCTAATTTTTTGTGAAACCTTCATATTACAAGCCAAATTAGCTTTAATTAGTTTTGATGTGAAAGCAGCTCGACGATTTTTAACTCAAGCTCAAAAGATAGCGGAATTTTACGGTATAAAACGATTAGCAATGAAAATTTCATATAAACATGATGAATTAATTAGACAATTAAAAATGTGGGAGAAATTAAAAGAATCAGAAGCGTCTTTAACTGAACGTTGGGAGCTCGCTGGCTTGAAAGAGCAAATGGATCATATGGTAAAAAAACGAATGATTGAAGCTCCTAAAATCTCAGAAGAAGACCCTATCTCAATTTTTATCATAACAGAAGGAGGCATACCTTTATTCTCCCACTCATTTATCAAAGAAAAATCTTTTGAATCACATCTTTTTGGTGGATTCT
>JBHLJZ010000201.1:0-3392 GCA_048887165.1 Candidatus Hodarchaeota archaeon
TTCGAGGAAGGTTATAAAATGACGATAGGAGCAGGATTTCACACAAAATCTGAGACGCTTGATACTGGAGAAGCTGTTAAAATGCAACTTTGGGATTTTGCGGGAGAAAAGAGATTCCGTGAACTCTTACCTGATTATTGTAAAGGCGCGAGTGGAGCATTTATATGTTTTGATATTAGTGATTATGATACTTTTAGAGAAATCCCTGAATGGTTAAAGATTATCCGCCAAAAAGCCGGATTTATCCCCATAATTCTTATGGGCATGAAATGGGATCTTACAAATCATGAAGTAGATTTTGATATAGCAAATGATTATGCTAATAAAGCAAAATGTAACCAATGTGTGTTTTGTTCATCAAAAGATAACATTAATATCAATGAATCATTTAATGCTATGGCTAAGTGGTTAATTTATTATGCCGCTCAAGTTGGCGATAAATAGCATTAGGTATTAATCTATTTTTGTAAGCGTTTTTATCCCTATTAAAGAAAAAGCTAAATATTATATTTAATAAATTTATATATCAAAAAAAATATTTTAAATGTGCCTCCGTAGCTTAGCTAGGTAGAGCACCCGGCTGTTAACCGGGCGGTCGCATGTTCGATCCATACGTTTCTCGATTTCCGATTAGTGGGAGTTGCCGGGGGCGCATTTCTCTATTTTATCTTAAACTTAATTATCTAATATAACTGATTATTATCCTTTTTATTTAATTTAAAATAAATTTTTCTTTTTAAAGGTTTATTTGGATAATATTTCAAATTACAAACCAAAAAATAAAATAGAAATACGTAGATTGCCAGCTAATTCTACTCAGTATATTATAATTAAGTCACCTCTATCCAAATCAGATGTAAAAATAAAACATAAAAATGCACCCAAAAATATAAATCTAAAGCCTGACCGACCTAATAAGCGTCAAAAACTATATAATAATGGAAGAGTAAAGGAATGTGGGCGATGTCATCAAATAAAACCTCATGAAGATTATGTAACTAGAATGATGAGAGGAAAAAAGACGCTAAGGAGTATTTGTAATGAGTGTAAAATACAAACTGAACAAATTTATCGGTTTAAAAATAAGATGAAGGTCGTTCAAAATATTTATAATAGAAAATCAAAAGTAAAATGTCAAAATTGTGATACTGGGATTGAACGACTACCAACTTTGGAGTGTCACCATCCAAATCCCGAGTTAAAAAATAAGAAAAACATAAATTTTAATCGTAACTGGGTGAAAACTAAACAACAATTAGAAAAAGAAAAAGTAATGATATTATGTGTAAATTGTCATTCAAAAAAAATCAGCCATATATATAACAATTATAAAAAATTAATTCAAGGAAAGAATTTAGGTCCTAACACATCAAATAAGGAAATAAAACAATCTGTAAAATCTCATGTTTCAGATCCTAAGCATCATAATAGAATCGTCCAATTAATAAAGAAAAATGAAATAATAAGACAATTATTTGGAGGGAAATGTATAGCTTGTGGAAAAATTTCTACTGAAGACAGTTTACCCGCTCTGCATTTTCATCATAGAGATGGGAAAAATGTACATCCTGGTTCAGAAACATTTAATGCTATTAAAAATAAGGAAATAAATCCTATGAAAAAACAACTGAAAGAGGAAAATTGTATTGTTATATGTGGAAATTGTCATAAAATGGAGCGTACATTTCATTTTAAGAATTATTATGATAAAGTCATCCCTCCAGAATATTGGAATCAAATCAAATTGGATTATGAGACGATCGAGGAAAATAAAAAGAATTTTAAGTTTAAACCAGATTAAAATGTTCTTAATAAGACATACCACACAAAAATTGTGCTTCTGCCGGGATTCGAACCCGGTTGCCGTTTCATGTCGGCAATGACATAAAAAAGTCGGCGGGGTGAAAGCCCGCAATGCGAAGCCCTTTCTTCCAAAACAATAGAAAGATTGGCCGGACTACACTACAGAAGCATGGTATTATTATTTTATCACGTTTTTTTAACAGATTATTTTTAGAACTCTTAAACTAGTATTAAAGATAGAGTCTGGAAGCATTAAAATTTTTCTTTTCTTGTATGAAGACGAAAAATTAAAAAAGTATGCGGGAAGGGAGATTTGAACTCCCGAACTCCTACGAGAATGGATTCTAAGTCCACCGCCTTTAGTCAGCTTTTAATTTGGCTTTTTTTAGCATTTGACCAGACTTGGCAATTCCCGCATTTTAATATTATAAAATAGATTTATTATTTATTTAAAATACAAGAAATTTAAAAAATGTTGTATGATAGATATTAAACTTAAATACGATTGAATTAAAAGATAAAAATTTATTATTATACATAATACAAAAATTATATAATTCAGACATATAAAAAAAGCACCTGTTTCTCCAATGAGCGTAAGAGAATCCTTAATAAAGCATTTAACTTCTATTCTACGAGCTTCAGAAGGTACTGTTTTAGTTATTTTATGTGATCAGAATGGTCTTTCAATAGCGAAGATAGGTAGAAAGAGTGAAATAGATTTAAATCCGAATCAAATTACAAGTTTAGCATCAGCAGCTTTTTCTGCAAGCGAAGAAAATTGGGAGGATTTGAATATTAAGGACCAAGTTATTTCTTTTTCATACTTTGATAAAGTTTGTCTAATTACAATAAGAATTAATGAAACATTAATGACTATAGTACACGATTATCATAAGGAATGGCCTTTAGATGCAGATAATTTAGCCACGGCGATGTATTATTTAAAGCAAAAATTAGGTGAATTTTTTGGAAACGGAGATAAATCTGAAAGAGAAATAGAAATTTTTTGTGATAAAGTTCGTAGTGCGATTTATCTTTTTGGGATGGGTTCAGAGGTTCCCTTTGTTTCATATAAGCCTGAAATCCTTGAACGTTCAAACGTACTATCATCAATAAGTACAATTCTAGATTCTGTTCAAAATCCTATTTTTATAAGATATGGATTAGTTACCCCATCTGGTTTAACATTAGATGCAAGGGAAGTAAGTGGGCAAAATTTACCCATCACTATTGAAGCTTTTTCAGCTAATGCTAATGTAGCTTTTCAAAAAATGAAAGAAGAATCTGAGGGGAGCTCAATCGGGGATTTATTATGCTATATAGCAATTTCAGGTAGAGATATTGAAAACTTTTATGGTTTAATTACGTGTCCTTCAGGTAAGATTAAATACTCCATAATAGAAGAGACATCAAATAAGGAGGATATTTCATTCATAGGTTTATTTCCATTATCATATGGGGGAATTCCAGTTATTTGTGAATCCAGAAACGTTATTTATTCAATAATAAAAATATTAGGTGAAGAAAAAACAACTGATAACTTTATAAAAGCGGTTAACTTTCTTACAAGTTTTAAATATGAATAA
>JBHLJZ010000202.1:0-3383 GCA_048887165.1 Candidatus Hodarchaeota archaeon
ATTTTATCTATACTAGTTTAATTTTTATGTAAATTTAATTAATATATAATGAATGTGGGTAAATATTTCACAAGTAAATTAGTTCTTTTTAGTATACAGATAATTCTCTTGAGTTCAATTATCTATTTCTTTCATTATAGATTTATAATCAATTTTGATAGTGGCATTACATATGAGCGTGAAAGGATAATTGAATTTTTAGCAAATTATGTTATGTTTGAAGAATTATCTGATTTTTTAATAATAATACTTGGTTGGATTTTAGCATCGTTATTACCAATCTTTATATTAAAAAATGCAAAAAAAGCTTGTATAATGAATTTAACAACTTTATTTTTTCCCAATTTTTTCTTCTATGTTTTTCTATTCCGTTATTCTCCCCAATATTTCACTGATTTTTTTTCCAAGCTCTTTTTTAAAACATTTATACTAAGTCTTTTAATTGTATTCTTTTCAATTGGCCTGTCATTAATCTTATTATCTTTTAAACATTTTAAAATAGAAGTAAAAAGTGAAGAAATAGAAATTTTACTCAGTAAAGTAAAAATAAAATGTCCTAAGTGTGGTACAGAATTTAATTCCACTCCACAATTTTGCTATGAATGTAATACTGATTTAACTAAGATAATAGAGGATTAAGGTGAAGAGTATCACTCAAAAAAGTAATTTTGGGTTATTATTTAATCCTAGAAACGTTGTTATATATGAAACTAAAGCTAAAATATCTTTCTTTATAGAAGGTTTTTTAAGACAAGGTTATAATATTGATAATTTGTATCTAGTATCAACTACAGAAGAAATTATCTCTGGTATTAAATGCTATAAATCAATTGATGAAATTCCAATTGATTCGATTGATCTTGTTATTTTATCTGTGAAAAGAGAATTATTAATCGAAAAACTTCAAGAACTTCTAAGAAAAAAAAATATTGAGTTTATTCATATTTTCACTGCAGGAACAGGGGAATCTGATGAAATCGGCGTAAAGATTGAAAAGCAAATAAAAGAAATCTTAAATAAATATGAAAATACTCGTGCCATAGGGCCCAATTGTATGGGATTATATAATCCAAAAGGAAAAATCGCCTATTACTCTTCATTTCCAATTAAAAATGGAAATATTGGTTTAATCTTTCAGTCTGGAGACTTACATTCAAAAGTAATTAAATTTGGATCCCGCAGGTATCAGCTTAGATTTTCCAAAGGAGTGAGCATTGGAAATTGTATAGACATTCAAATTTCAGAAATTTTACAATATTTCAATGAAGATATAGAAACAGATTTAATATGTGTTTATTTCGAAGGTATTTCACCATTTTATAACAATGAAGGCAAAAATTTGTTTAAGGTATTAAAAAACATGAAAAAGCCCGTCCTTTTCATGAGAGGAGGTATAACAATGCGAGGCCAAAGTGCAGTTTTAACACATACAGGAGCGTTATCTACAAAGCGCAAAATTTGGGATGCAATTTACAAGCAAACACCCACTATTGAGATTTCTCCATCATTAGATGAGTTGATTGATTGTACATACCTTTTTTATAATTACATTAATCGATTTAAACAACTTAATAAAGAAATTATATATCCAGTATCTAAGCGAACTTTAGTTATTTTATGGTCAGGTGGATTTGGGATTTTGGCAAGTGACACTCTAACAGAATTAGGATTAGAATTACCAGTCTTTGAAGGAGAAACACTCGAAAAATTGAAAAATATTTATCCTGTTACTATTGGTAGTTTATCAAATCCTCTAGATCTACCATGGATTATCCACAAAGATGAATTTTTCGAGTTAAGTAAAGTAGCAATAGATTATAATATCGATTTAATCATTATAGAAACAGACGCATGGAGCGATCTGGAAAGTGAACGTTTTCAAGCATATTATAATAATTTAGTTAAAATCAAGGAGTATGTAGAAACTTCGAATAAAGTTTTCATAGTTGTTTTACATCAATATCCAAGCGAATCTCGTAGGTTGTTTTATGAAATGCTTCTTAAAGATAAATTTATTATATATCCCACTATAGATACTGCCGCTAAATCATATTTAAAATTGCTTGAGTATGGTAAGAAGATTAAGAATTTAGAAAAGAATTAGGAAAATTATTATCCATGATAGGAGAGATAATCGCAATTCTAGCTGTGCTTACGTTTGTTGGGTCGAATGTGTTATATAGAAAAACAGAAAAAGAAGCAAGTCCCACTTTTATTAACTTCATTCGTACAGCTATAGGAACTGTAACTTTCATCATAATATCTTTAATTTTAAGAATTTTTTTGCTCATTTTTTCACTTCCTTGGGATTTATGGATAATCCTTTTTTTAAGTTTTTTATTTGGACAAGTTATTGGTGACACTTCATACTTTTATGCTCAAAAAATACTTGGAACTACGATTGCATTAGCGATTTCCATGACATTTCCATTATTTACCTTTTTTCTTTCTCTTATTTTTCTTAATCGCCCATTTGAAATTTTAATGATAGTGTCCTTATTATTGATAGGGATTGGTATTACAATCATTGGAAATTCAAAAATTAAATCAACAAATGATTTTTCATTAAAAAACAGAGGTCAAATTAACAAAAAAACTAATAAGCTTACGAAATTTTCTTCAAGTTATATATTTAAGGGTCTATTATACGGATTATTAGCATCACTTGGGTGGGCAATTGGACTAGTAATAATCGATTATGCCACAAATCGAATAGATTCTATTTTAAATCTTCAAGGAAATAGTTCTATAATTGGAAATGTAATTCGATTTCCATTTGCTTTATCTATATTAGCAATAATGGTTTTTAGAGAAAAGTTTGTCTTTACAAAGAATAAATTAAGCATTAATAGAAGAAGATCTAAAGAAACATGGTTATTGTTAACTATAGCATCCATTATTGGTACTTCACTTGGAGCTTATTTCTATACTGAAGCTGCTCGTATTGCTGGGGCTAATATCATGTCATTATTGGCGACATCAAGTCCATTATTTGCATTACCTTTAACTTATTGGATAAACAACGAAAAAATTACGAAACAGGGATTTATAGGAGTAATATTAACTATAGTTGGAGTTATTATTATCATATTCTAAGTGTAAATAAGAGAAATTATTTTTCATAATATTCTTCAAATAATTTTATTTCATCATAAATTTTCTCAAGTTCTCTAATTTCTTCTGCAGTTGGTGGTTCTTCTTCATATATATCAAATAGTTTCATTTTCATATTAGTTCTTACTTGTTTTTCGAGCCTGTTAATCTTCTGTCTGGTTGCGAAGTATTTAATAACTTTAAATTTTAATTTAGTAATTTTTTTTTCCCATTCTTCAGTGAATTTTCCACTCCTAATTTCATTTAAAGTGCGTTCCATGATTGGTCTT
>JBHLJZ010000203.1:0-3309 GCA_048887165.1 Candidatus Hodarchaeota archaeon
AATAATTTTTTTTTATACTATTTTTGAGGTTTTCTCGCCAAAGGAGAGATTTTCCTGAGTCGATCTACAATTGTTGGGATTTTTTGCATAAAATAATCTACATCATTTTCAGAAGTAAATCTCCCTATTGTAACTCTTAAGGAACCATGTGCCTCTTCTGGTTTTAATCCTATTGCTAATAATACATGAGATGGATCCAAAGATTTTGAAGAACACGCAGATCCTGTGGATGTTGCTATCCCTTCCATATCTAAGTCGAGAACCATAGACTCTCCTTCAATATATCTAAAACCCAAATTGACATTATTAGGCAAACGGAGTGTAGGATGCCCATTTAGATAAGAATCTTCTATTTTTTCTAATATGCTTTTAATGATTTTATCTCTTAATTTAGTCTGTCTTTTTATTTCTTGAGACATTTCTTCTTTTGCTAGTTCAACTGCTTTGGCAAATCCAGCAATACCTGGAACATTTACAGTACTCGGCCTCATATCTCTTTCATGTCCGCCACCATACATTAATGGTTCTAAAAATTTACCCCATCCCTTTCTTATACCTTTTTCTCTAATGTATAGCATTCCTACTCCTTTAGGTCCATAAATTTTATGAGCTGATGCTGAGAGTAAATCTATTTTCATTTCATTAACATCAAGGGGAATTTTACCAAAGGCTTGAACTGCATCAGTATGAAATACAATATTATGATCTTCTGCGATCTTACCTATTTCCTTAATTGGTTCAATAGTTCCTATCTCATTATTAGCTGTCATTATAGTGATTAAAATTGTTTTATCAGTAATAGCTTCCTCTAATTGTTTTATATTGATTATTCCATATTTATCCACTGGAAGATAGGTCACATTAAATCCTTTTTTTTCTAAATGTTTACATGGATTTTCTACAGCATGATGTTCAATGGCAGAGGTTATAATATGAGTACCACGTTTTTTATTTTTTAATGCGACTCCCATTATTGCCATATTATCCGATTCAGTGCCAGACGAAGTAAAAAATATATCATCTCGATCCGCATTTATCAAGGATGCTACTATTTTTCGAGACTTTTCCAAAATTTGACCTGCTTTTTGCCCTATTGAATGTAAGCTTGATGAATTTCCATAAGTTTCATTAAAATGCTTAGTAATTTCCTCAATTACTCTAGGATCCATTGGAGTGGTTGCTGCGTTATCAAGATAAACATTTTTTTCTGGCATAATAATTCTATATCAAAGATAATAAATAAATAATAATATTCAAAATTCAACATAAACTGGACCTATATAGGAAGTTCTTCCTACTATCGTTAAATTATTAGCTTTTTATGCTTTTAAATCTAAAATTTTATAATGAAAGAATAAGAATTTATATTATCAAAATTTATATCAAAATCTTATTATGGCATTTAAATTAATGTGGGGTATAACGGGAACTGGTTATGTTCTTCAAGAATCGATTGATTTAATGAAAGAACTACAAAATGAATATGATGTTGATTTAACAGTGATTCTATCTAAAGAAGGAGCTACAGTTGTAAAATGGTATAAAAAATGGCTTTTTCTTACTGAAGTGGTTGAGAAGGTTAAGATTGAGAAGACACCGAATAACCCGTTTTATGCTGGACCTTTACAATTAGGAAAATATGATTTTTTCTTAGTATGTCCCGTTTCAGCTAATACTGTGGCAAAAATTGTGTATGGAATTGCTGATACGTTAATTACAAATTGTGTTGCTCAAGCTATTAAAGGGGGGGTTATTGTTTATTTGTTTCCTTCTGATCAAGATACTGAACCAATAACTACTTCAAGACCAAATGGAAGCCCTTTAGTTCTTAAAATAAGGGATGTTGAGTTGGATAATATTAAAAGATTAACGAAAATGGAAGGGATTAAAGTAATAAAAGAATTTTCTGAAATTAGAAGTATTATTATTCAAGAAATTAAGAAGAAATTCGGAGATGAGTAATTAGGCTTCATATCGAATTGGTTTAATAGCTTTTTCAGGACAGAATAATTCGCATTTTAAACATCTTTGACATTTGGCTATTTCTCTAAATTTATATCTTATCCCATCTTCTTCTCTTCCAACTTTCTTAACCAAATCTTTGTAGAATAAATTTTTAGGACAAAATTTACCTTCATTATCAAGACAAAGTTCACACATCGTACATTTTTCATGGTCAATTTTAATGCTAACTATTTGTTTGGGATGAGTAATTGACGTCACCTCAATAGCATTTCTAGGGCATACTTGAACACAGTTAAGACAAGCTTTACATTTAATATAATCTACCTTTCGAACTCCATGCTCAAAGTAGATTGCATTTGCCTTACAAGCACGTAAGCATCGTTCACAGTGTAAACAAAGTTCCTGGTTTATTTGAACAGGTACAAATTTTTCTTTAATTAGGATCTACCTTGTAATATTGATAAGTAAGAATTAAAATTAACCTAAAAAATTAAAATTAGGGTTTATAAAATATTAAAATTAGTTTTAATTATCCTGATCGATGAAGAAATTAATTATTAGTAAAGATTTATGTTCAAAATTAAAGGAATTATCTTTTTTTTAATTATCGAATTTTATATTAAATGAATTTTAAAAAGATATTAAAATAAAATAAATTAATTACTGGAAATATTGTGTGTATTCCTTTTTAGGTGTTTCTGGTATTTGTTGTCTTTGATATTGCTGAGCTTTTTCTGCTAATTCTAACATTTTTGCTTTAATTTCTTTGCCTTCTTCGATAAGCTTCGAAGTTTCAATGTTTAAACCGTAAATTTGATTTAATACCTCTAGAATTGCTGCTCCCGCTTCTGGAGTTGGGATTTCTAAAACAGGAGTGAAAAGTGCATATGCTTTAATTCGATTAGATAAAGCTTCATTTAAGATTGTAGCTTCTGGTCCTACAATTATACCTTTCTCGACTTTTTGTATACCAAATTTCTCTAAATGCTCAATCATGTCCGTCTCCGCAGCGTAATATACAGGATAATCATCAATAATCCCTCTTTGGGGAATTCCTTGAAATATTACTACTTCTTTTGCCCTAACATCTTCAGAGAGCAACCAATTATTGATCGTCTTAGCAAGATCATTATATGCAGTTGCTACTTGGAAAGGGACTTCAGCAATTCCAATGATGAGGTTATACTGTGGGGTATAATATATTCTAAATGGATGTTTTAGTACCCCTTGATAAAATACTGAAATTGGAGGGAGATATTCAGATGTAACAAATCCTATTTCTTTAATATCAGGTATTTGTTCAATCAAGGCATTAGCAACTATTGGTCCAACGAGACCAATACC
>JBHLJZ010000204.1:0-3273 GCA_048887165.1 Candidatus Hodarchaeota archaeon
TTAATTAACAAGATAATAAAAAAGATGTATTTAGTCTCCGATCTATTGGGTTTCAACTATTTTAAAAAGAATCTATTTTCTTTACTCAAAAGAAGTTACTTTTATACAGATGAATCAAAATGTTTGCATATTGTTGCTATTTTTAGAAGAACTAAAGAGAGATTATAAGTTTTTAAAAGAAATTTTTCACTTTTAAGTTAAAAAACCTAAACATTTCAAAACCTTTTTAATGAAATCTAATTTATCATCATTAAATATAATTAAAAATCTAAATTTACGATGACAGAAGACGAACATAAAGTTGAATATACTACCGTTTCAATTCCAAAAATTCTTGCAGATAAAATAAAAGAACGTATGAAAGGGACAGGCTTTTCTTCAGTTTCAAGTTATGTAACTTATGTATTAAGACAGGTTGTATCTTCGATAGAGGAAGAAGAGAAATCAAAGCAAGCTTTTACAAAGGAAGAAGAAGAGAAAGTAAAACAAAGGCTAAGAGATTTAGGATATATAGATTAGAATTAAACATTTTATATTGATTTTAAAGATTGAGTGATAATTCATGATACAGCCCCATGGTGGAACTTTAATTAATAAAGAATTACCTGCAAGCCAAAAAAGTAAAATTTTATCGGAATTAAAGGAATTTGAAAAAATTAAAGTAGACTCGGAAACTTGGAAAGTAATAAAAAATATCGCATATGGAGTTTTTAGTCCACTTGAAGGATTTATGAATGAGAATGATACGCTAAACGTACTTGAACACATGTATCTAGAAAGAAATATTGCTTGGCCAATCCCAATTGTATTAGATGCTTCGAATACTGAAGTAAAGAACGTTGCAATCGATGATAGTATCCTCATAACTGACTATGAGGATAATCCAATAGCAATTTTAAATGTTAGCGATATTTATGATTATAACAAAAAAATCTTTGCTGAGAAAGTCTATGGAACTTTAGATAAATCACATCCAGGAGTTCAAAAAGTTTTCAATCAGAAAGAAAAGCTTGTTGGAGGGGAGGTCCTCCTATTAAATGAGCTTCCTGCTTCCTTTCCAGATTTAGATCTCAAACCACTTGAGACAAGAGTTTTATTTAAAGCAAAAAATTGGGATAAAGTAGTAGCATTCCAAACTAGAAATCCACCACATTTAGGACATGAATATGTTCAAAAAGCTGGTTTGACTTTTTACGATGGCTTATTTATTAATCCTGTAATTGGAAAGAAAAAAGAAGGGGATTTTCTAGATTCAGTGATTATTGATGCCTATAAAGCTCTGATAGATTATTACTATCCCAAGGATAGAGTTGTTATGAGTACGTTTGAAACTGAAATGCTTTATGCAGGTCCAAGAGAAGCAATTTTTCATGCAATTGCACGGAAAAACTTTGGCTGTGATCATATTATTATTGGGAGAGATCATGCGGGTGTAGGGAACTTCTATGGTCCTTATGACGCTCATAAAATCTTCGATCTCTTTCCTGATTTAGGAATTGAACCTCTTTTCTTTAGGTCATTCTCTTTTTGTAATAGCTGTAATTCTGTCGTTAACGATAAAATTTGCCCACATTCTCCTGAATTACATTCCTTCTTTAGCGGTACTAAAATTAGAGAAATTCTTAATTCTGGAAAGGAGCCAACTCCTGATATAATGAGACCTGAAGTTGCTAAAGTGATTTTAAAATATAATAATCCATTCGTAACTTAATTTTATTCTACTATTGAAATTAAATTATCGATTGATGATGAAAAGATGACAAAAGTAATGGTGATTGGATTAGATTGCGCTACTCCTAAGACCTTATTTGAAGATTTTATAGATGAATGCCCCAATATCAAGAAATTAATGGATAAAGGAGTCTATGGAAAATTAAGAAGTTCTGATCCCCCTATAACCATACCTGCTTGGATGGTAATGGTTACGGGGAAAAAACCAGGCACCTTGGGCGTTTACGGCTTTCGACATCGAAAAGGAAATTCATATACTGATTACTGGGTTGCAAATTCTCAGACGGTCAAAGAACCTAGAATCTGGGATATACTTAGTAAGAAAGGATTAAAATCGATCATCCTTGGTTTACCACCGACATTTCCCGCACAGCCTATGAATGGAAATCTAGTCGCTGGTTTCATTACTCCTGATACATTATCTAATTTTACATATCCTCCAAAACTAAAACAAGAAATAAGTGAAAAGATTGGAAATTATGTTTTTGATGTGAAATTCAGAACCGATCAAAAAGAACAACTATTAATTGATATCTATCAAATGACTAAAATCCATTTTGAGACCATTAAATATCTCATTCAAAATAAAGAATGGGATTTTTGCCATTTTGTAATTATTGGTCTGGATAGAATACATCATGCTTTTTGGAAATATTATGATAAAACACATCAAAAATATGAAAATGGGAATGTTTTTGAAAGTGTTATTAAAAATTATTATAAATTTCTAGACAAAAAGATTGGAGAGATTCTCGATTTAATTAGTAATGATACAACAATTTTTATTGTGTCTGATCATGGAGCAAAAGCGATGAAGGGATGCTTATGTGTTAATATGGCATTAGAGAAACTTGGATTATTAAAATTTTCAGAACAACCTAAAAAAGGAGCCCGGTTAGAAGAAGCGAAAATTGATTGGAAAAACACTTATGCGTGGGGTTGGGGTGGCTATTATGCGAGAATATTTTTAAACGTTAAAGGAAGAGAAGAAATTGGAATCATAGAACCAAAAGATTATGAAATATGGAGAAATAAGGTAATAGATTTATTGAAAGAAATTCCTGATGTAGAAGGGAAACCAATGCAAACAAGAGTTTTCAAACCAGAGGAACTTTTTGATAATTTAAACGGTGATTCGCCTGATTTAATGGTTTATTTCGATGATTTAAATTGGAGATCTGCAGGCACAGTTGGTTATGATTCAATGTATCTTGATGAAAATGATACAGGTCCAGATGATGCTGTCCATGATTATAATGGTATATTTATTATATCTAAGCCAAATCAAACTATTGGCAAAAATCTTGGAACAAAGAATATTATAGATATTGTACCTACTATTTTGGATATTTTTGGAATCAAAATTCCTTCAGAAATAGAAGGAGATATTATTAAACATGATTAATTTTGTTTTGTGAGAATTTTTATGGAACATAAAGGATTTACACTATGGTTTACGGGACTTTCAGGTTCAGGCAAGTCAGTTTTAGCAGATGTTGTCGCTGAAGATCTAAGAAAGCGGGGCATGAAGGTTGAAAGGTT
>JBHLJZ010000205.1:0-3108 GCA_048887165.1 Candidatus Hodarchaeota archaeon
GCTAAGTTGGGATGATTTGAAAAAGCTAGATGTTCATAGAGAAATTGGTGCTAGCTTTGATCCAATGGAATTTGAAGACTTTTGCAATGAATTGTACCAACAAGTCCAAATATTTAAAAAATCACTCAATCAAATATCAGACGAAAATCAACCCAAGAAATAGAAAATTAAATTTGCCTAGTTATTCACCTTGGTTTTCTTAACATACACCAAAGAGGTACATCGGTTTCA
The DNA here is from genome assembly GCA_048887165.1 of Candidatus Hodarchaeota archaeon. GTDB lineage: Archaea > Asgardarchaeota > Lokiarchaeia > Sigyniarchaeales > SOKP01 > SOKP01. Next base: position 232 of record JBHLJZ010000205.1, read on the forward strand.
GGGATTATTATATATTCAAGTATTTCGAATCCATATTTCTTGTAAATTGAAACACTCTTTTCTGTATTAGTTTCCACATAAATCGGTAATGCATCGCTCTCAATTGTTTTTATCATAGTATTTATTAATAATCCCCCATATCCTTTTCCTTGTTCTTCTGGTTTAACAGCAATATTTTGAAAATACCAATGGTCATAAGGAGCAAGCTCTTTATGTTTCTCTTCCTCATATTTAAAAACGGTCATAGTTCTTTTCAATGCTTTTAGCTTTAAACCTACTTTACGCATTGCATAAAAACCTCCATGTTTCATCATAGTCCAAGTAGATGGATATGTTTTATTAGGAGGAAACCATATTATAATTCCTTCTAAGTTCTTAGAAGTTGCATAAGCTAACCCATGGTTTATTCCGTAATTATAGATCATATAAAATCCATATTGTAGTTTTTCCTTTCTTTCTTTCTCATCGGGATATGTAAAAATCGTGATTGGATCGTCTTGAAAAGCCATCCCTGCCACCTTACACGCCTTTTTCACATCATCGGGTGTTAATTTATAAAGATTGTCTAAATTTTTAGCATCCATATTAAAATTTAGAATAAAGTCGATTATAAAAAATCTGTAGTCCAATTATTGTTGTTGGATCTACATAGTGCAAAATGGGGACTTTAGCGCTCTATCTTAATCTTTTCTTGATGTATGATTTATAAGTTCTAAATGATGTGATTAAATCGAATTAATTTCCATCTTTTAAATGTTGTCTGGTATTCAAGTTCCATAATTCCACATGGATCTACTCGAAAATCCCATCGTCGATACACGGCAATTCCTAATATGTAGCATAATAGCAGTCGAATCAATCCATCATGGCTAAGAAGAATAATATCTTCCTTAGATAACTCTTTTTCTTCAAAAAACGACTCGATCCGTTTTCGGGCATCTTCTCCACTCTCCCCTTCAGGAAATTGAAAATCGCGATCCCTATCCTCAAAAGCATTCCAAACATCGGGATATCTCTCTTGTAATTCTTGCTCAGATAAACCTTCAATTAAACCATTATCAATTTCGTTCAAGCGACTATCAACAATCGGTGATATCTTTTTTTTCTCAGCAACATATTTAATTGTTTCTTTAGTTCGAATAAATTGACTAACATAAATTTTATCAATCGACTTATCTGAGAAGTATGAAAACAATTTTTGGGCCTTTAAGTGTCCTTTTTCGCTAATTGGCTCATCTTGATGCCTTAAAACAGGATTATAAAAATCTCCTTTTTCTTTATCAGCATGCCGAATTATATACCAGTTCATTTTAAAAAATTTTTCTAATTATTCACTACAGATAATTAGTAATTATCCATATATAATCTACTTTACTTTTACTCAAAAATTGTATGATTTTCTTGCTTCAGACAATCCTAAACATCAATATAAGGATAAGTTCTTTAGAATCCGAATTCATGAGATTCATTCATCCAATTTTTTGATTAATATAAATGTGATGAGTCCAGATAAAAGTTTGATCTTTTTTTAAATTTTAGATCCCAGGATTTAATTTCCTCTTTCTACTTGACATTTTCTCCTTGGTAACAATCCTTATCACCAGAAAAGTAAAAGAAACATATATCCAAAGATCATTTTTAATTTAATTCAAATTGTAAATATTAAACTGTTCGAAGTAAATACTTATATATTTGTAAAATAAAATAAAAGTAAATTTGAAATAAATTTTACATTTTTAAAAGGGAGAGTGATTTTGGTAAAATCTGCAGTTATGAAAATCATGAATTACTTCTCTGAGAAAATAGAAGAGATTAAGCAAGGCACATATGTTCCAACATACGAACAAGTTAAAATGTTGCCAGAATTCAGTGGAATTACCCGAAATACTTTTAGAATAGCACGAAAAAGGTGGTATCACCAAAACTTCCATATGAACTTCAATCAGTTTTCTTCACGTTTGGCAAGAGGTCAAAAAATAATTGAGTCTGAGGAACCACGAGAAATTAAACCTACTAATTTATGGGTTGGATTTACCTTAATTGCTATTGGAATCGTTATTATAGGAGGGGGCATAGTTGGATATTATATGGAAAAAGCAAATTGTTATAACCCGGCAATGGGTTGTGGCTTCTTGACGGGCGCGGGTGGCTTAGGTCTTTTTGGAGTTACCTTTTTGGGCTTAATTCCTATTATGGGGGGTATATTTTTTCCATATAGGAAACGTAGAATAACCAAAAAGATTTTGCCTCTTTTGATTATTTTACTTCCCACATTAGCTTTTTTACTGTCATTTATATTTATTAGCTTTAATTTCTAACAAATAAAAAGTATTTAGTTCGAATCTATATTTGGATTGAGGATTTGATCAAAGAAAATCTTGGATAAATCATGTCTCAATAGTGATAATAAAATTTATCTTTTAAGGTGAAAAGCATCTTACATTTAGCTTCTTTTTTTATTACTTTATTAATGTGAATTAAAAATAAGTGAATTCCCGCAGAAATTCACTAGATGATCATAAATTATTGATAAATTTGTAAAAACTTATATTAAATATAATTGTAACTTAACTTACCTTTAAATCTAAATGTTAGAAATTAAACTAAAAGAGGTGTGTTTATGATTTTTATGGTAACAAATTGGTATCCATTTCATAAAGAAGATGAGGTAGTCAAAATACAACAGAAAGTCCCTCAACAATTTCCACCTTTCATTAAAAAATGGCAATTGTTTGGAACAGCTGACGGAAGAAAGGGTATTAAAGGTTATGGTATTGTATACACAGATCCAGAAAAAGTTGATGAGGCAGGAAGATACATAGCAAAAGTAATGAGTTTATTTAATGAGGTTGAAGGTTATACTTGGAAAGTAGAACC
>JBHLJZ010000206.1:0-3086 GCA_048887165.1 Candidatus Hodarchaeota archaeon
AAAATAATCATTATTTACTCTATAAAAAGTGATAAATTTTGGGTAATGGAAAAGGTTTAACCTATTTAAGATTGATTCTGGGATTAATAGGCGCTGCTCTCGGTGGATATGTATTTTTTGATAATACTTTAGCTCCGCTATTAGGATTTGGAGTCCCTTCGGCAGAAGTTCCTGACATAAAACAATTTTATAGCTATTGATTTTATAATATCATTTTAAGTCAATTTTTATCTTTGATAAACTGGGGCGTAGTTTCCTTTTCAAAAGTAGCTTGCATAAAGTTAGCTCCTAATCGCTGTAGCCTTTTAGCAATTATTCCCAATAATTCTTCTCGTTCTTCTATTTTACGAATAAGCTCCTGTTCTTTTTGTTGATTAATCTCTGGTTGCTCTTTACTTTTTTGCTGAGCTGAATATTTCTCATAAAAGGGAAAGAATTGAAGTAAATCTTCTAAGATCCGTATCCTATCCTGAACGATTTGTTCTCGTAATGTTTTTGGAGATTTTTTTCCAGTGCTTACTTCATTGATGGTTGCCTTTAAAATCATAAATTCATCTTCATTGAAAATAATTTTTTCCAATAGACCATACAGTTTATTATCTTTTGATTGTGCTTCCATTTATAATCCTCCATTAGGGTAAGTTGATAAAGTTTTGAATTTTGGTAAAAAAATCGCTTAATTGCTGATATAATCTCGAGTAATATACGAGCTGCTCAGTCTCAGAAACCCGTGTATAATCTTTAATATAGCCATTGAGTTCATTTTTACTAAAAGGAAATCCCTTAATGTGAGTCATAAAATTAATAAAATTTTCAATATCCCGATCAATCACGGCATAATTCACATTATAATAGCGGTTATAGAGTCGATGGAAGAATCGTTTTACAAAATTAGTAGCAATCTCGGCTATTTCTTTCGTATTTTCCCGTACTATGTGCTTATGAAGGGTAAAAAGCTCCCAATAAAGCGAATCGCTCATTTCCTTTGCCAGCACATCTAGGAATTGTGTTTGCTCTTCTTCACTTATAGCCAAAGGACTCATTGGAATTTCTTCTGAACTAGCTTCAGATTCAAGCATTTCTATTTCAGGTATCTCTCGAACTTCATGCTGAGTGCAAAAATAATCGTCTAATGCTTTTTGAAATTGTGATCCAACGGAATATGAAGTGCGAATTGATTCACTACCACTTGCCCGTTTGGGATGATGCTCTACTAGATATTCATGACGGAGTAATATTTCAAAAATATTATTGCGCATTTCTTTCATCCGCTTTTTATCGTTGGTAATGGTTAAAAGGGTAGGATACAGGGCTTTCTTTAGCTCTTCTTTTATTCTGGTTGGGTATAAATTCCCTATTTGATGGACTGTTGTAAGGTTCTTTAAAAATTTAATAATATCATCAATTAATATGGCATAATCTCCGAAATCTTTCTCAAATATCGTTTTTCGTGCCCGTTCTAATATTTGTCTCTCGGTATGCTCTAAATCATATCCTTGAGCTCCCATATACTCAATAATATCCTCCCATTCTATTGTAGGAATTGTTTTCACTTCTGAAATATCTAATTTGACTGGAAAAGGCTGATGGAGATCAGATCGCTTCACTATTGCTTCTTCGGGTTGCATACTCATTAAATATTTGATTTGATAGCTTTCATTCCTATTTTTACTGTAAATACCTTGACCATGCACTTCTTCTAAATTCAATATATTTTTTAATTGGGTTACATCTCGATTGTCAGTAGTTTTAAATGAGATATAGTTAGCAAAGTAATTATTTAAGAGGTTAGGATGAAGATAATGAGTCTGAGCACTGGAGCAGATAAGTCCAAAATTTCGGCGGGTGAGAGGCTGTAAAAATTTATCAATTTTTCCATACTGAATATTCCTGTCAAGGTGAAAAGTGTCAAAGATAATATCGATGTGGGGGAGTACCAAAAACTTTGCCACATATTTTTCTTTGGTATTAAGATAATGAATGCATTTGGATAAAATAACCAGCATGAAAAAACATTGCTTGGCAAGATCATGGGATTTGGACAAATCAATGATAATAGTTTTTTCATTGGTAATAAATTCATATGGTTTTATACATTTTTCTTGTTCTTTTTTCACGGGTCGGAAAAAAATCATATCATGCTCTGAAAATTCATGTAGAAAGGTAAGAAGAGCATCACTCACTGGATTTTTCTCCCATTCCCGTTTACTCGCCAAATCTAAGTTTAGAGTAGACAGGTCAACATCAGCATTGCGAATGATGGTATTGCGAAAGATTTCCATGGTTTTTCCATCTTTTTTAAAGCATAAACCATAGGCATCAAGCATATAATCTAAATACTCAATATTATCTTTATCATAAGGAATTTCCGATTTAACAGGATTTAAATTAAATGTTTTACCTAATTTAAAATACAAGAAATTATCGGCAAATTTAGTGTCCTTAAAACAGGTGATAATATTTGCCCATTCTCCATAAAAATCGAAAATCATAGCGGGATAGTTATTCTTTATTAACCCCATAACAAGTTTCATCGCTGTGTATTCCCTGCTTTTAATGGTCCCGTTCATTATGAGCAGATTATGAAGCTGTTCTAAGGTAAATCCAGCAGGGATCTCTTCTTCTAAAAATTCAGTGTTAATGGTACTGCCAATCGCAAGGTTATTTTCTAATTGTAGGGGACTATTGAATTCTGCAGCGATACGGGTCTCGATTCCTTTCTTAAATTCATCAACAACATCGATTAATTGTGTGATGGTTCGCCCTTGGATAAGTATATAAGTGAGATATGATCCGTCTAAATGGATAAATTTGTTTTTTAGTGCTTCTACTTCTAATCCCGAAGTCAAATACTGAGAGCGTAAAAGGTCGAGATTAAAATTATTAAAATTACCTTTAAAGCTAGTTATCAGGCTTGTTATCTGTTTCTGAAGTGAGAGTTCGAGATCTAAAAGCTGATCAGTATCCAAGCCTGTACTCTCTTGATAATATGATGTAGAAAAAAGAGTAAGGGTTTTCCATACTCCTACTCGTTGCGAAAGCCACTTAAGCTCATGATCCTCATTTTTAATATTGTAAAGATGGAT
>JBHLJZ010000207.1:0-3057 GCA_048887165.1 Candidatus Hodarchaeota archaeon
CTGATTGAAAATGGTGTATCTGCAAAATTAAAGGTTACTATTCCTCCTGTAACCATCCCTTCTTGGCCATGTTTATTCTCAGGATTAAATCCAGAGCAATTAGGTTATTATTTTTTTGACCATCCTAGAAAAGGACTTTTTAGTTCTAAGGAGTGGCAAAAGGAATCATTATTTTCAATACCAAAACTAAAGCATTTTGTTTTAAATGTACCTGGCACATACCCCGCTTGGAAAATAAATGGTGAGATGATTACAGGAATGATGTCGCCTAAAATTAGCTGCTTTCCTTCAGAATTAAGGATTTTAATAAGAAACGATTGGATAATTGATGGTGAAACGGTTTCAGATATTTTTAAAGCATTTGAAATGAAAAAAAGGTTATTTCTTAGAAAATTAAAGGAAGATTTTAATTTATTAAGTTATGTGATAAGAGTACCAGATGTACTATCTCATCATACTCATCTTGGTACAGATATAGTAAAGAGTTATATTTCTCTTGGATATAAGAAAATCGATGATTTTTTAGGAGAAATATTAGAAAATAATAGTTTTGATAATTTATTCATTTTTAGTGATCATGGTTTAAAATTCTACGGTTATGAATTCAATCTAAGAAGGTGGTTAGAAAAGAATAATATTTTATATATTAATAAATCAAGAGGGAGAAAACTTTTTACTCTAATCACTAAAATATATGATTATTTTCGTCCCTTTGTAAAAATAGATTATAAAAAATATCATTTTTTGAAAAAATCAATTTTAAAGAACGTAATTGATGATTCAATTTCAATTCAAGATAAAGTTAATGAGACCTCTGTTGTAAACTTTTTATCTAATGTTGGTGGTTTGTTTTTAAAAGGCATAGATAAAAGCAAAAATAAGATTATTATTGAATCATTAAAAATGGATAGGAGGGTTCAAAAGGTTAAATCTATGGATATTGAAGGATTTCCTGATATGTTTATTATCTTAAAAGATAAATACATTTTCAATCATCAATCGTCTCTTTTTGTTACTAGAAGGAGAAATTCAATCAATCATTCGCAATTTGGATTATTTATAGCATATGGGAAAAATATTAAACAAGTAAATTTAAAATCAGTTTACTACAAAGATGTAGCACCTACTATCTTAAAGCTTTTTAAAACTGAAAAATTAACCCATATGACTGGAAAACCCTTAGAAATTTTCCTCTAATTTTTATTATAATTTGGATTCTTATAACTTAGAAGATTAAAAGCTAAAGATATAGCAATAATCGCATCTAGAAATAAATAAAACAGCATTTTTATAAAGAAAAGAATTCCGAATTTATGGAAATAAGTTTTATCCACCGTAACTTTAAAATTAATAATTTTTCTGATTTTAAACAAATATTTAAAAAAAAGAATACTTAGCCCTATTAATGTTAGATAAATGTTAAGAAGAAAGAGAAAAGGAGAAATGATAAGATAGGAGGAAAGAAGGAATGAGAAAAGAAATTTAACGATATTCGTCTTTTTTTTCTGCAGATAAGGGTTAGTAATGGCATTTTTTCTCCATCTAAATTCTTGTGAAAAATAAGTTTTTAAATTATTAGGATAGTATGTATAAATTCTACTTCGATAATCAGATAACCAATAAATTTTAAAACCCTTAGAAGTAATTAATTGTGCTCTAAATCTATCTGATGCAGGAAATAATTGATCATCATAAAAAGTTCCAATCTTTTTAATTACATCATCTTTAAAACAAGTATTAGGGCCTGAAATTTCCTTTCTGCCTAATCTTGAAAATTTAATCTTAAAATATGGATATCGATTAACTGTTAAATACTTAACAATATCTTTCTTTTCTTGATTCTTTAAGGGTCTAACTCCTCCAGCTGTCACATATTGATCTTGATTAACTAACGGATAAATCATTCTTAAAAAAATCTCATCTGTAAAATAAACATCAGCATCTGTAGAGTAAATAATTCCTTCATTAACATGTTCTAAACAATCATTTAAAGCTTTCATTTTACCTTCAGGTTTTTGTTTTAATATAACAAAATACTCGAATTTCTTAAATGAATTTGCAATTCTTAGTGTTTCGTCATTACCCCCAGCATTTACAATAACTTTAAGATGTGGGTAATTTAATTTTGTTATCGATAATAAACAGTTTTCGAATAATTTCCCTTCTTTCCATGCTGGTATAAGAATATTAACTAAAGGAAGCTCTTTTAAATCAATTAATTTAATATCTTCAGGATCTTTACATTTTTTAAGAGCAATTACGTATTTTTTGTCTCTAATAAAATAACATAGAATATGATATAATAGAATTATGCTAAACAAAATTATGATAAAATATTCAGATAATATTATATCTATTAAATTTTCGATAAAAATCTTAATTTGACCAATCAAATCCATATATTAACCATCTCTAATTTCATTGAAAAATAAGTTTAGAATTTTTTCAGTTGGGGTTTGTTTTTCATCATAAAATGAGTAGCCTTTTGAGAGATTTTTAAGATTTATTGAATACTTATAGTAAAAATCTTCATTTTTAATTAACTTATGTAATATATCTGTAAGTTCATTCTGATCTTTTACACTTATCAGAGATTTGTCTTCCGTAAATACATATCTACTTGTAAAAATGAAATTTACATTAATAAAATCCAATAAAATAACAGGTGTTCCGATTATCATAGATTCTATAACTGTGTTTGAAACTCTTGATAACAATAAATCACTTGATTTGATAAGCTGTAGAATATTATAATCTTTGACAATTATTGGATTTACTCCTAAATTTCGTAAAATCTTTTTATGGACTTCTCCATCTTCACGAGGATGCAGTTTTATAATTAAATTATCAATTAAATTCAACTTTTTTAAAGAATTAACTACAGAAGTAATGATTTTTTCATTTGATCTTTCATCTATAGGATTTGTCGTTAGCAGTATCGTAAACTTTTTTGAATTGAATTCATATTGTTTAGCATTAAATATATCCTTAACTTCTTCCAATTTCTCAATTTCTCCTTTATGAAAGTGTTCATAACGCGGTCTCCCTGTTACTACC
>JBHLJZ010000208.1:0-2896 GCA_048887165.1 Candidatus Hodarchaeota archaeon
CTATAATTGAATTCTTTCTTACATCTAAATTTCTGATTTGTAGTAAATTACATAACGGTTTGACAAACTCTACTTTACCAATTTCACCCAAAAGAAACGCGATACATTCTCTAACAGTATTGTTTTCTTTTTTTAAAGAGTTATATAAATAATCATAAGAAGCATCTTGATTATTTTGATAAATCCTTTTTATAGCATCTAAAATATAAAGCTTCATATCTAAATCTGTATATTCGAAACTTATATCTTCGATATCTAAGATATTTACAAGCTCCGAAACTGCTGATAAATCTCCAATCTCTCCCAAAGCCTCAATTGCCGCTACGCTTACCTCATTATAAATATTATCCAAACTTGAAATTAATAAATCTACAGCATCCTTGAGTTTTAGTCTCCCACATAACACAACTGCATTTTTCTTAACAATAAAATCATCAAGTAATAGTAATTTGAGAAGATCTTTCTTGATATCCTTTTCTAACAACTTTAAAATTGAGATCGCAGAATCCATTAAACTGGAATCTTCTTCTCTTAAAATCTGGGTTATAACTTCCAATATAACATTTTTATTTTGTTCTAAATCAGATAAAATCTCAGGATATTTTACTTTTAAATAACTTATATCTTCGAAGGAAACATTGATACTTGAAATTTCATATCCAATCAGTTTTATTAATTCAACTCTATGTTTATTAGAAAAATTCTTGTTTTTTAATGAATCCAATAGCAGTTTGATGAGTTTTTCAGGGTTTAAACTTAATAGCCGAATCGATACATATTCTTTAATTGAATTATAAGTACTTACTAATTTATTGATGAAAATTCTAATCTCAGGTTCTTCAAACCTGGTTTTGTAAATAGCTTTTAATACAGCCACTTCGATATTATAGTCAATTGACTTTTGATCTAATATCCACTTTAGTGGTTTCAAAGCTTTTTCATGTCTTATCCTCCCTAAAGCCTTTGCAGCTTCACACTTAACCTCAATAGTATCATCAGATATCAAAAGATTTTCAAAAGTTTCAAAACATTCCTCTTTTAACGGTTTTGAATTATTACTTATTAATGATAAATATTTTATTGCTTCCGTTCGTTTACTATTATCTTTTTCTGATTCTATGATCTCAGTTAGCATACTTGCTGAAGCTTCTAGTCCAAATTCTTCTGATCTTTGATAAATTTCACGGGGATTAATTTTTGTTTTTTGCATCAATTAAGCCTTTAAACTGACTGATAAAAATATTAATTAATTTTTTGTTTAATTATCAAATTAGATCATCAATTATAAAAATATTACTCAAAACTAACATATATCCAGATATCAATCACCAAAAGTAATAAAACTCCATGATCTCAATAATAGATAAACATACTCTTATCAAATTATTACAATTCTAAATTTTATTTTTAATATTTTTGATAAAAACAAAATCTTTCACATTATTCTAAAAATTCAACCTAATTTCTATCAAACAGATTTAAAAAAAATAATTTATGTTGTATATTATGACATTACGTAAATCTATAAATCGAGTCAGGGCAAAATTCTATAAGGTTGTCACAAATCACAGATTTGTCAAAAAAACTTCAATTATCGTAATATCGCTCTATCTATCACTTCTTTTAACTGCAGTTATCATAGCAGCAATTTTTGGACCTTATGGATATACTATTTGGTCACGTATGATCTCAGATTTAGGGGGAATAAAATATACTCCTGTGCCCATCCTTTTTGATATTGCATGTGTATTTGCAGGAATAATGACTATCCCTTTAACATTTTACATTGAAAATTTATTTGCGCCATTACCAAGAAGAAAAAATTTAGGAATTCAACATTATTCCCGTTTGAGATTTAGACTTGGTAGTAATGCGTTTACCTTTAGTTTAATGGGAAATATTGCCTATATTTTTGTAGGGATTTTTAGTGAGGACAGAAACTATGACTTACTTGAGTTCGCAGGATATCATGATGTATTCTCTTTTTTCTCGTTCGCAGGATTTGCACTTGGAGCCTTCTTTATAGGATGGATCATTGTACTTTATGACACTAACATTCCAAAATTATTTGGAGTCTATGGGGTAATTGGTCCTATTAGTATGTTATTTACTTTCCTAATTACCATGGAAGCATTATGGGAATGGATCCTACTATTCTCAATTCTTTTCTGGATAATACCTCTAACAATTATGATAATACGAAAACCAGATTTAAGATTACAATAAGAATTCCTAAATCTCTATTTTTTTTAAGAAACTCTTTTTCCATCGTACATAAAAATTTGCTAAAATGTAATCATATTTATATTCATTTAACTCAAATATGCAAAATAAAAACAAAAATTGAAATCTAAAATGACGATACGTGAATCAATAAATAAATTTAGAGCAAAATTATACAATTTTGCTACAAACTTTAAGGTTGTGAAAATTTCTGCTATGATTGTTATGATAGGATATATCTTGTTGCTTGTGATAGGAGTTTTCATAGCAACCTTCCTTGATCCAGACGGATATACGATTTGGGATAACTGGATTTCTGATCTTGGATCCATAAATGATACTCCAGCACCATATCTTTATGATATTGCGTGTATTATAGCTGGTACTATGACAATCCCGCTTACTTTTTACATGGAAAAACTCCTTGCTCCATTACCTAAAAGAACTGAATTAAAAGAACAGCATTACTCTCGATTGCGTTTTCGTCTGAGTAGTTTTGCTTTCTTATTTAGCATTATTGGAAATTTTGCCTATATTGGGGTAGGAATCTTTAGTGCTGATCGTGATTACGAGTTTTTATCAGTTTTAGGACAAGGACCTCACGGTATCATGTCATATCTCGCTTTTGGGGGTTTTACTTTTGCGGCTTTCTTCATGGGTTGGATAATTGTTC
>JBHLJZ010000209.1:0-2863 GCA_048887165.1 Candidatus Hodarchaeota archaeon
ATAATTTATTTCCTAGATAAATAGTACCATCTAAATCAAAAAAATAGACTTGCTTAGTTGTTAATTCAGATAAATCATTTTTCTGATAAGACATCTCAGATTTTAAAAACTAGTTGAGATACAATAAAAAAGAAAAAAAAGTAAATAAAGTTTCTTTATTTTAATAGAATTCAGTATCTATCGTTGTCGTGCTATTAACGAGTTCCATTGTTGCTCTTGTAGCTTTTAAAATTTTAGCCATATCACCCTTGAGTCTAAACTTACCAGCAAGTAATCCTCGGATTGGATCTAATTCTTTCTTTAGGACTTGTAACCAAGCATCGTAAGGACCTGCCCATTCATACGCCGCCTCCACTTCTTCTCCCTCCTTTAAAACTCTGGCATCTGTACACTCACCATGATATAAACCTACAAACATCCTTAGCTCATGATCAAAATTTCCAGCAGGTTCAATAATAAAAACGAAATCTCCTTCCCATCCATCAGGTGGAAAACCTTCTGGTCCCGCAGCATCTTTAAAGTTTTTATTTTCATTTATGGCTTTCTTAAGTGCATCAGCCCATTCTTGTGTAGCAAATTTCATTATTTTCACTCAAAATTAGTTTATTTTTGAATATTTTCTTAGTTTAAATTTAATTTTAATATTTTATTTAATTAAGATTTCAATAAATATTCTAGTTTTTAACCAAAAAAAAATAAGTTGGTATTTAGTATTAGTTTTTAAATTTCTCCTTTTTCTTTCATTTTAGCGATTTCTTCGTCCCTAAGCTTCTTCTTAAAAATTTTCATAGCCAACGTAAGAGGTAAGTTCTTTCTGAATTCGACGTATTTTGGAACAGCATAGGGTTTTAAACGCTCTCTACAATATTGAATAATTTCTTCTTCAGTAACTTTACCTCTATATTCAGGTTTCAATTGTATAAATGCTTTTACACGTTCACTACCTGGTCTTTCAGTATCTGGAATCCCAATAACACCCGCTTGATCTACTGCAGGAAGTTCATAAAGAAGGTCATCAATAACTCTCGAATAAACTTTATTTCCAGAGACATTTATCATATCTTTTATACGATCTACTATATGAAAATAAAAATCATCATCAATTTCAGCAATATCTCCCATTCTAAGCCAACCATCTTCAGTTAATCCTTTCCCTGGTGTAGGCCAATATCCTTTCATTACTTGAGGTCCTTTTATCCAAATTTCTCCACGTTCTCCAAAAGGTAATTCTTCTCCAGTATCAGGATTAACAATTTTTATATCAGTGTCGGGTACTGGGACACCAATACCTCTCTTTGGATGCTCCATAAATCCCATTACTTTTGACATAGCTGAGAGATTCATACTGATTATCGTAGAAGTTTCAGTTGCGCCATACCCTTCACTAACATAAAAACTAACGGCTTTTTCGAATTCTTCAGCGAGGTCAGGAGGTAGAGCTGCTGCTCCTGACGCATAAAAAATGGGTGTTTTTGGAAGATCAAGCTTTGCTAAATAACTATAATGTGTTGGAACAGCTAAAACTATGAAAGGTCGCTTATTTTTTATAGTTTTAGCAATTTTTTTGATATCTCTTGGATCCATTAAATACATTTTTAATCCCCATGATATTGATAAATATACTCCCCAATGACCATAAGCATGAAAAACGGGCACACAAATACATGTTGCTGCTTTTCCCATGACTGCCACTTTCATTATATCTAACATCCAATGAACTGATTGGATAATAGAGCAGGTAATGTTATAATGTGTTAGCATTGTGCCTTTTGGTAATCCTGTTGTACCTCCAGTAAAAGGTAAAAGTGCTAGATCTTCCATAGGATCAATTTCAACAGTTTCTTTTAGTGGTTCATATTTTTCAATTAAGTTGTCTAAAAGATAATAATTTTCTTCTGTTGGATGTTCCATTTCTGGATATTTATAATCAGGGAATAATTTAGTTGGTGCATATATTATATTCTTTATTTTTATCTGATCTTTTATTTCATTTAATCTTTCAAGACGCCGATAGGAACATACTACAGTTTCTGCTCCACTTAATTTTAGTTCATGAATTAGATCAGGAGCTTTATGCAATATACTTAGTGGAACATGAACAGCTCCTATTTTCATAGTAGCGTAGTCTGCTATTATAAATTCTGGACAAGAAGGGAGTATTGTTGCAACTAAATCACCTTTTTTAACACCTAAATTTAGTATTGCATTGGCAAATTTGTCAACTTTCAGTTTTAGTTCTTTATATGTCATTTCTTCATCAGCATATTCACATGCAACATTATCAGGGTAATTGGAAGTTGAATCTTCTAAATATTGGTAGATGTTAATTTTAGGGAATGGTTCCATAGTCTTTTTCAGACTAAATGGGCCTATTTTGTATTGGCTCTGCCAGGGTTTATCTTCATATTTTAAATCCTTCTTATCACTCATTTTATTCACTTTAATTAGTTTTTAATATATCTTTTTAATAAATAATATTGATTGCCCAATCTAGTTCAAGTTCTTTAAGTTTTTCCTTAGTAGGAATACCATTATTATTCCAACCTCGAATTTCATAATATGCATCTAAAAGAGGGTCTAAGTTTACTGTCTGTCCTTTAGCTGGCCCTTCAGGCATTGGCTCGTTTAATAGACGATCAGGAAGTGTATCATCTGCTCTTGTTAATCCTTCTCTAAGATTGTAAATCTTTACGAGATTAAAGATTCTCTCACCTGTTATTCTGAAGTCATTCTCAGTGAATTCATACCCCATTAATTTAGAAATTAATGATGCCCAATCTTCAGCAGATAGAACGATTCCCATAAATTTGCATCCTCCAATTGAATCGAATACTCCAAATCCATCCTCTAAATCTTTAAGGAT
>JBHLJZ010000210.1:0-2828 GCA_048887165.1 Candidatus Hodarchaeota archaeon
TTTAGGATAAAGCCTTAGTAAGTATTTTTGTAAGGATGCATCGGTTTTAATTAAATTTGCTAATTGAGTGTGTTTGTATACTCGAAAGTAAGGATTCACGCTCACTTTTGTTGGACGATGGGTTTTAAAAAACTCAATCATGAATTTAATAGACTCAAGCGATTCATATGGATATCCTACATGTGAATCAATCGTTAACTCGATTTGGTAATTTTCGCAATATTCAATTATTTTGTCTAAATCGTCGTATGAATAATTGTTTAACTCTTGAATTCTTTTATCGCTGAAAACAGTAAGGTCTATTGAATAAGCATTACTTTTTTGTAATAAAATGAATAATTTTTCGTTATAAGGGTAAGGCTTCATAAAGAGCTTCCATTTTATAGGAAGTTTTTCTTCAATCAATACTTTACAAAAGTCAATTGAAAATTTAAGATCTGAATTAAATTCACTATCGCATAATCGAAAATTAGTATACCCTTGATCAACAAGAAATTTTATTTCTTCTATTATGGTTGTTATTTTCTTGTACCAAGTTTGTGTGCATGCTGAAATGCAGAAAGGACACCTACCAGAACACCCTTTATGTGTTTCAAACCCAACTATCTCTTCTCCAGACAAATATTTTGAATAATTTATTTTTTCTCCACGAAAATGAATTAACTCAGCATCAATACCTGATTGCCAGCCATCATAAATTTGTTTATTTGGTTTTTGAGATTTAAGTAATTCTAAAAAACGAGGAAATATAATTTCCCCGGGACCAATGATTCCATAATCTGCTTCGAAGTAATTTAGGATTTCATTAGGCATAGCTGAAAAGCCTGAACCTCCTAAAACCACAGGTATATTAAATTGCTTAACACATTGAATTAAAGTTTTTATTGAAGGTAAAAAAAATTCACTATTAAAATAATTTAATGAGTCAATGTTGCGTATTGTAAAACCCACGACATTATATAATCTTTTAAGTAGTATTTTAGTTAACTTTTCTTCCGGAGATTGAGAAAAGCATAAATCTAATATATCAACATTGTGATTATGCTGCTCCAGTGCATTCGCAAGATATTCTAAGCCAACAGGGATTACTGGGGGATCTTTAAACATATTTGGATTCACTAATAATATATTAAATCCCATAGCTCTTCATCTTAATGAATCATTTAATTGATAATAAAAATATTCAGGAAATTATTATTTGATATTTATTATTCCCTTGCAATGGTTACAAACTACCATAGTTACTAATTCAATATGTTCTTTTTCTCGTTCTTTCCTTGGTTCGTAAAGATGACGAATCGTAACATTTAATAGAACCACATCGTCAGTTTTAGGAAAATGTTTTGTCTCATAATCTAACAGTATTTTCTTTTCACATTTCGGACATAATAGATAATCGGGATATTCACTTGTTATCTGTATCACCTCATTTCAATATTTTTGTTACAATATGTAATTTTTATGTAAATAGGTATAATTAAAAGCATTAAAACAAATTTATTAAAGAATAAATTTGAAAATTTTTTATTTGTTGACATTTTTATATGATTTTATTAGGTTTTATTATTCTTCTAATACTTAAAAAAAGAATAGGTAACATTAATATCAAAATAAAACCCAGTCCTATTGATAAATATTGATAGATTCTATCTGTCTGAAAAATTGAAATAATAAAGAATGCAATAATAATCCCTAATCCAGTAAGCAAATATATATCACTTGAAATATTCTTTTTTGAAATTATTTCTCTTGAATCATTGTCTAGTTCACAGTTTTTAAAGATATTTGCTCTACTTTTAATATCAAAAAACCGAACTGCACACCCTTCTGGAACGCCTATAGGAATAATTTTACAACAATCAAATGTATTTCTGTTTGAGTTTAAAATATTTAAACGCGAGACGCTGCAATTCTTTATCATAATATCTGATGAAGCTGATAAATTTAAAGTTTCGAATGAGCATTCTTGCAATAGTACATTTTTACATTGCCTTAATTCAAATATCTTAAAGTTACAATTCTTAAATAAAATATAAAGATCGATTTTTAAAAGATATAATATATCAGGTAAAGTAGCTCCCATTTCTACAATATATGGATTGGTCTCTGAACCCTTTCCCTTCCAATTATTCATTTTAGCTAACTCTACTAAATCAGAATTTGACTTTATCCCATCATCCCGCTTTAAGTAGATATTTATATCATTATCTTGACCTTCTTCAAATATTCGTCTTAAACTTTTATCTAATCCTTTAAACATAAAATTTTAACCTTCTTTATTTAATAATCTCCTTTCAATAAATCGAGACTGTATTCCTTATGTAATTTCTTATAAAAAATTAAAAAAAATTAATTATTAAGCATTTTGTATAGCATTAAGTTCAAGATCACTTAAAATCATTCTAAAGCAAAGATTCGTTATCTTACGACCTGTTTTAGTTAAAATTATTTTTTTTCTTCGACCAATTAATTCTCTTTGGATTAATCCTTCACTTTCTAACTCTGTTAACAAAGAAGATGCATAGCTTTTCTTTATTCCTAGATACTCTTGTATATCCTCTGAATATATTAAATTATTTATTAAACTCTCTTTCCTTACAAAAAAAATAATTTTTTGCTTGTTATTAAGTATATCAAGACTAACAGATTTATTAAAAAACATGATATATCACCGTTTTTTATGATTGGTTCTACTAGGGAGCGCCAGTATTACGATTATTTAGCCCTCCTGCAATAAGAAGTCCCACCTTGGTACCTATTTGTAACGTAAAATATTTTCATTATGTGATTTTTACTTTTTATGTCATTTTATATTTCCAATTTTTAAT
>JBHLJZ010000211.1:0-2822 GCA_048887165.1 Candidatus Hodarchaeota archaeon
TATTGAAAGAAACAATAATGTTACAATACTAATAGATGACCCTGGTCCTCCAACTAGAGGAATTATAATTTATGGTAAAGCATATATGGATGATAAAAATATGGATCAGACTGCTCATTCTATATTCAAACGATATATGACTGAAGAAGAAGCGAAAGGATACTGGAAGGGTTTAGCTGAATTAACAGAATGGATAAAAGTTGTTGTAAAACCATCTCATATGGTGTCTTTTGATTATAGCAAAGATACTAAATACTTAGAAGCTACAAAAAAATACATTTCCTAGATTAATCTAAATAAGTCAATTTCTAAGCTTTAAAAAATAAAAAAAATTTAGAAATTTGTAGTAAAATAACCAAACACAATAAACATAATCAAACCAGTAATTAGGTTTATTATACCATAGATATAATATGCTCTAATATACTTTTGGCTTAAGAACATTAAATCAGTCATATACCAGCTAACTAACCCGCCAACACCCCAAATTACTATATCAGTTATAATATTTGGAGCACTATCGAATTTATTTTTTACACCCACGAAATAAAGAAGCGTGTTTTCAACTATTTCCCATAAACCTGCTACAATAATAGTGATTACCCAAAATATAAGCAATTTTTTAAAATCTGGAGCCGTTAAGGGATCTCCTGGATTATTAGGCAGATTTTTAATGATAAAACCGATTGTAAAGCAGAAAACAAAAAGCGCAATCCCAACAAGGAGATGTCCAATCGTCCAGTAATCAAATGAAGCAGTAGAGATATTTGTTTCATCAACTGCAATTACAGGAAAACCAAATACAGCCGCAACAGTAGCAGTTATGATTAAGATAATTATAAAACCAATAGTCATTAAGAGAGGAATAAATCTTTTATCCATAATTTTCACTCAAGTTTTTTCTAATTTTGATTGAATTTCATTGTAACTATCATCTAAATAAGATTTCATTTAATTTATAACTTAATGATTCTTTTTCTTTTCTTATTAAATTGACATTTTTATAAATATATTTAATAACAAATTATTCCTTGTTTTAACTAAATTTATTTAAATTATAGAGGAAAAAAAATGGAAGTAAATGATATCAAAGGGCGTCCCCAGATAGATTCAATTAAATCCACGGGATACATTTTATGGAAACATATAGATAGATTTCATCTACATTGGATGGCAAAAGGAAAAAAAGCAGTTACATTAAAAATGGATGAGAATACATTAAATGAATTTAAAACCATCATTAAAACACGATTTCCTCAATTTAATATTATAAAAAGAAAATCTCTTTAACATAAAGCAGCTCTTAAGCCTAACTAAGATTCATATTTTACAAGATTTTCATTGTACCATTTAGCTAATGGCTCGAGATCTTCAATTTTATCAAATAAGAATCTCTTATCAAGGAGAACAATAAAAATTTTATTATTCCTTCGAACCACATTTAAAGTTTTATTGTCTTTTATGTGGACTAGAGAGTTATTATCTATATCAATATAATACAGCAAATAATTTTCAATAAAGATTTTCTCTAAATCCCAGGCAGATTCAATTTCTTCTTTCAAATTTCTAAGAAATTCTTTTAGGTTGTTATCGACATTAATCCAACCCTTAATAGGTTTATCCTGTATTTTATTTAAAATAAAGAATTTCCCAACTACTTCATTTGGGACGCGCTTTTTCGCAGTACTTTCATATCGATTCAAATTGACTGACCTAGATTTTTCTTTTTTATTAATTTAAAATAATGAATAATATGAGAAATATTTAACCTATTTTATTTTTATTCAAGAATTGAATTCGTTATGGGAATATTTAATTCGATTCGTCATGGATCTATTCATTTTTTTAATATATTTTACTTAGAATGTTTATATTTAATAAAAAAGATCATTAACGTATCCTAAAATTAATATTCCGTTAAAGAGAAAAAGAAAAAACCCAAACTTATTATTTTTAAATTAATTATTAAGTTTAATATAACTAATAAAGATAAAGTTTTAAAATGAATGAACTAGAGAACAACGAACGTTGTAATAAGTTGTTATTAATTGTAGCATGGATTACGATTACTCTTTCAAGTTCATTAGGTCTTATAATCTGGAGAGAATTGGCATCTGGAGAACCTTACTGGTGGCCTTGGATGATTGCACTAGGATTAATAGTAATTTTTACGCTCACCCTTTTCATTAAGAGTTTGAAGCCATTAAGATGGTTCATACTTATATTTATTGTAATATTTTTCTTAGGTTTTGGGGGCGGTTGGCAATGGGGCTTGATTCCTTTAATAAGATCCAGTCCTATATGGATTAATTGGACAAACGAAATTCCATGGGCATTATCAGCAATTATGACCCATCTTTTAAGGCTTTTGCCTGCGTTGTTCATTTTATTAATTTTATTTCTAATAGGACGAAAAAGAGATAATTTTTTTCTTGTAAAAGGTAATATTAGGGCATTAGTTGAACCATCCAAATTAATTGGAATGAAAAAGCCAGAACCATGGACTCGTATTGGTTTTATTTTTTTGGTAATATTTACTGTTGGTACATTTTTGTTCTTGATATTTACAACAAATTATTCCTTAGATGATTTTATTCGTACACTGCCTTTAATTCCAATTGTTATGTTAATAGCTGCGATTAATGCTTTCAATGAAGAATTTACTTTACGAGCTGCACCTCTCTCAGAAGTCAGGAGAGTCATAGGGAAACAATGGTCCCTTGCTATAACAACCACATTTTTTGCGCTTGGACATTATTATGGTGTTCCAAATGGTATTTTAGGCGTTCTTCTTTCTGGATTTCTTGGATGGTTTTTGGGAA
>JBHLJZ010000212.1:0-2803 GCA_048887165.1 Candidatus Hodarchaeota archaeon
AATTAGTTGAGAAAGGAGAAGTTTTAAATGAAGCGATTAATCTGGCAAATCAAATCACCCAATCGCCAGAATACGTGGTAAAACAATTACTTCAAGTTAATAATATATTCATCGATCAAGTTAAAGTATTTGATACTGAAATAGATACTATTGTTAAAAGTATGAGCTCATTATTAGGGCTTTAATTTTAAATTTTTATTCTTATTTTTAAGTTTTAACATTTCTTTTTTATTTGATATAATCAAATAATAAGGAGATTACAAAAATTGGTCTATAGATTATTTAAGAATCTTATTTCTATTTATTAATTACAAATACAATCCAATGAATAAGTGATAAATTCATGCAGAATCTACAAAGGGGGTTGAAAAGAGCGTTTTTATTCCTTGGAATAATATTTATAATTGCTGGAATCATACAAATTTTTATTTTAACATCGTTTATTCCGCTAAGTTTGCAAAATTTTCTTACAAACTATCCTATCTTAATGAACGGTTTTCTAATAACATGCGTTGGAATAGCCTTTCTCATCATTCAAAATTACCTTTAAAATTTTTAATTTACATTTTTTTTACAATTATTTTTCAAATTCGAAACCTATAGATCATCAAGGAATTTAAAGGATTAAGAATTTAATAGGAGCTTTAAAGTAGTAGCAATTTTATTTAATTTATTATTAACTTACTTATATCGTCAGGAAGATGATCAATTCCAGCGAATTCTTTTATAACAATTGAAGTTATTTTAGATCTTAATTCCGGTTTAAGATTAGGATACGTCATCTGATATTTTCCTCCAATACTCTCACAATCATCTTCAATTATGATATCAGGTTTAGCTTCTTCAATTGATAAATTCCAATCTTTCTCTTCCCGTCGATAAAATATAGAACCTTCAGGGAAATTATATTTTTTTAAAACAATTTCGTCTTTTTTTACATTTTCGAGATTTAAATGAGAACTAAGGTATAAAATCTCAGCTCCTTGACTTTGCCATGAAGTTAATTTATTAACAGCATTACCAATCGGAATATATGAACCAAAATCAGATATAGATTCATCAACATCTTCAATAATTTGCTGTACTATTTGCCTTCTTGAAAGACCTAAAGCATTCGCATGCATAATACAGGTTCCGTGGAGAAATACTAGAATTCTCATTCAGGATGACATTTTTTTATTATTAAGCTCTTACTTCATGATAAAGATATAATTAATTTTTTACAATATTTCTTTTTATTTATTCATTCATGGTATATCTAACCATTCGATATTTCTTTGATCTTGGTTAATAGATATTTTACAGCTTGGAACATAATCTATATCTAATCTATTCTCAAAAAGCTTGCGAGCTAAAATTAATGCCTGTTTTATATTTATTGTCGTGCCTTTTTGATCAAGGTGTAGTTTTTCCCATTCTTTGAGACTTTCATATGAAATAAAAAATAAAGTAGTAGAACACTGGGATCCTAGGTATGTTATTAAGTTTTCAGGTCGTTGGAAAGTAATTTGCTCATTTTTAATTTCAATTTTAATTTCTTGCTTCGTAATAGGATCTTTCGAAAAAATCGTAGCGTCCTGTTCATAAGTAAAAGGAAGACCTAAAGCATCGATAACACATGCAGCCTCGATCGGTTTGAGAGTTCTTCCATCTTTTAATAAAACTTTATGGTCATATCCTATTTTAGAAATTTTTGGAATTAATCTATCATCAGCATCGTTTTCTCTATAAATTACCCCTATTCTCACAAGTTTAGCTATAATTTTGTCTAGAATTTCAGATGAAATGTCGAATTCCTTAGCAATTTCATTAAAAGTACAGATTTTATCGTGATTTGAATATTGTTCTATTATATAATTAAAAATTTCTTCTTGATTTTGAGTCATCCCAACCTGAGGAAATCCTCGTTTAACAAATTGTTTTATGAGCTTTTCTTCAAGTTCTTCATCATAATTTAGTTTTAAAACTCGCTTAATTTCTTCAATATCTGGAAAATGATGATAGACTTTATATTTATTTAATAGATTTATTAAAATTTTTCTTTCATTAGGTGCTAATTCTGAATCAATACTTCTCATATCAAGTCATTTTTTAAATTCATTTTATACTAAAAAATTTAAATCTTTAACTTTAAAATAAAATAATTAAAAATTCTTTAATCTGGCGGTTTGATCTGTAAAGAAATTCATGATTTTATCTTATTTCGTAATCCCAATTAGTCTTTTAAAAAAGTGAAATTTCTTATCTTGGTTTTATTGTTTTTTAGGTTTAATTTTAACCCTTATTCTTTTTTCTTTCTCATTAAGAGCCTGTTCTTCATTTCTAATAATCTTGAATATGTTTGGCTTCTTTTCATTTAATTTAAAAACCTTATCCAATTCCTCTTCTAACTCATCATCTATGTAGTCCTTATCGTTCATAACAGGTCTTTTTGCGATTTTTATGAAATTTGTCTCCACTGACCTCCATTTTCTAACTCTTCTTCATTTACAATCTGAACAGGATGACCAGAATGTGCTTTATCAAATTGCTGCACTTTTTGATTACTGAGAAAATCATCTCTTAGAAGAGATATATATTCACGACATTTAAAGCATACTTTTAGCCTTATCTAAATCACAACTATTCTTTATTTTCATATTCGATTTAAACCATTTAAATTTAGAAATTTAGCTTATTTAAACCTTTTCTATTTATCAATAATTTCCGGAAAATAGTATTATATAGGGAGATATAGAGAATTAGAACAAATATCACATTTAAATAGAATTAATAGAGATTTTTGTATATAAAACCACACACT
>JBHLJZ010000213.1:0-2795 GCA_048887165.1 Candidatus Hodarchaeota archaeon
TTGATTACCCGTTTCCTTGTACAATTAGGTCGTACTAAATGCTCTTCATCGATTGGAATTTCGATAATCATTGATCATACTTCCATCTATTAATCACCTTAATATATATTATTCTAAATTGAATGAGAAGAGAATTTATTTCTATTTAAAGAATAATCCTCTAGTTTTTTAGAATATTTATTCCCTCAATCAAACCGCCAAATACTAACGCGTTTGTGATCACTTTGGAAGGAAATTGAGGACTGTAGAGTACCGTTCTTCCTTCTTGGACTACAATAAAATCGATTAAATAATTCAAATGAAAGCACCCGTCTAAACCCCGTAAAAAAATTATGAAAAAAGTTATATTTAAATTTCTCTTATTAATGTCCTAAATTATATGAAACAAAATTGAGGAATATATGTCAATCTTGGGTATAAATTATGAAAAATGTAGTAATTGTAACATTTGTTTAACCACTTGTATTTTATTTAGGAAAGATCGAGAACAAAATAAAATCAATTATATTGATAATCCTAGATACAAATGTAATCTATGTGGACAATGTATCGCAAGATGTCCTGAAGATGCAATTCTTTATGAAGGGTTAGGAGAAACTTTCGCATTTGAAGGCATTAGAAAACCAGAAACGATAGCTTCTTACGATACAATTTATAAATTCCTAACAGCACATCGGTCAGTGAGACTTTATAAAAAGAAGATGGTGCCATTAGATATGCTAAGGAAAGTTTTTGAAGCAATGTCACGCGCCCCTACCGCAGATAATAAAAGATCAGAAAGATTTTCTATTTTGTCAGATCGAGATAAAATTAAAACTCTTAATGATGCAGTTTCTGAAGCGATCCTTTACAATCCAGAAACAAACAAAAGATTTGAAGTGTTATTTCGACTTATTAGTAGGGTATTCCAAAGCCCTATTTACTTTGATGCTCCTCACGTAATTTTTGTGGACTCTTCAGAAGAATCTGAAATGGGGGCTAATAATATTGGAATCATTATTACTTATGGTAGATTAGCAGCACAAGCTCTCGGTTTAGGTACTTGTTGGAATGGGTGGACTCAACTCGCGTTGAGATTTAATCCAAAAATAAAAGAATTAGCAAATGTTAAAGGTAATATGGTGGGAGCTTTCACTATCGGATATCCTGCAGGAACAAAATTTTATCGCTCTCCCCCTCGTACTTCAAAACCTGTTGATGGTTTAGAATAATCGTGGGTTAAAGTTAATATATACAAGTCTATGTAGACTTATTAAACTTCTAAGCAAAAATTTCATTAAAAATTGAATCCCATTTTCCATCAAACACACTCATTTTATAAAACAAACCATTTTTTTCAACTATTATAGCTACTTGATGATAAGGATATTTAAAACCCTTCGCTTCTTTATGGAGAACTGTATATCCCGTTCGAATTAATTGAATTATAATCGAATTGACTAATATTTCGAATTCAGGGCGAAATTTATTTTTATAATTCCTAATCTGATATAATTTACCCTCTCTATTATTGTAATGATTTACGATAATTTCATAAATTCGATGATTTTTTTCGAAATGAAAGGTTATATTCTTTTTTGGACTGATATAATGTTCCAAATCTGGGAAGTTTACAATACTAAAACCTGCTAATCTCAACCACTTTAAAATACTAATAATTAACTCTTTACATGCTTTTGAAAATTCATAGTCAAACATCTTCTTTTCCTTTCAAAATTAAGCTATAAATATATTTAACTCAAAATATTTAAACAAAAAAAGAAAGGTTTTGAGATATTAGGGCAAATTAGAAATTAATTAATTTTTTAAAATCATTGACAATGAGTTTTAACTTAATAGGACAATAAATCATACTTGAATACAAAGGTCAAACCTGACAAATTACGGTCGATGTTCGAATTTTATGACCGCATTCCGCTAGTAAAATCAGTATATCCCATATAATACGTTCTTTCACATTTAGGGCATTTTCGAGCCTCTATTAAATGAGAATCTTTAATAAATACCGGTTGTTCTTCACAGCACTCTAATTCAACATTGCAATGTTCACATTTCGATGGGAACTTTACTTTCTTCATTATTTATATTACCTTTTCTTATTATAATTTTTAAAGTTGTATAGGGATGAATATCTTATATACTTATGAATTATATCTTATATCTGAAATCCTTATATATCAATATATTCATCATTTTTTCAAAAAAATTTTCAGAAATAAAAAATAATAAATTTTTTCCTAATTTTTTAGCAATTTCCACTCTGATATATTCTACTTTCTTTATTATCAATTATTATCGTGCCTCTTAATTTTCAAATAAATTACCCAGCATAACAAAATTAAAAAGAACGACTAAAGAAATTTTTATATTCTCTTTTGCATTATTCCTGTTTATAATGGTGAACAATCAATCTAAGAATAACATTGTATCTGAAAAAGATGTTATAAAAAAAGCTATTATGGATTATTACCATGAAGGCCATGTAAAAAGTGATCCAAATTTTTATAAAAACATTTTACACGATGAATGGAAGTTTTTTCTATTTGATGAAAACAATCATTTAAAAATTGTTGATAAACATGAATATTTATCATGGTATAATCCCAATAAAGTGAATGAAAATTTAACTTGGAGAACTGAATTTTATAATATTGATGTAACAGGAAATATAGCTGCAGTAAAATTAAAAATTGAGTGTGAAGAAGTTGGATATATCGACTACTTTAATTTGATGAAAATTGATGGAAAGTGGTGGATCGTTCATAAACTCTCACACAAATTAAAATAATTTTTTT
>JBHLJZ010000214.1:0-2773 GCA_048887165.1 Candidatus Hodarchaeota archaeon
TAAAAACTGATCATCATCACAAACTGGATTTACATTAGGATTTTGGTTATTTTGAGCAATTTCATTGAATCTTTCTCGTACTGAGGATCGCTTTTTAGCCAACTCAGCTAAATCAAAAATATCATCACTCATGAGTTTTTATCAAAAAAATGAAGTTTTTATAATACGAGAACGATATCGGAGTAATATATGAAAGTAATATGAAGATGTTATCCCTAAATTATCTATTCTCTAAATATTAGATTTGTATTTGAGATATTAAAGACTCGATTTTTCGATAACAATCATTTTTTTCGTTTGAAAAAGAAGACAAATTATTGTAGAGAATAAATTTATAAAAGTAAATTTTCATGATTAACATGTTTAGGGGTATAAAATATGGAAATTGATAATATTAAAGAGAGCAGTGATAAATCCGCAAGTGTTTCGGGAGACAGCGATTTAATTCAAGTAAGAGCTATAATTAGTTGTGAGCACTGTCGCTATAAAAAAAAATTCAGAAATCAATTTCCTCGAAGTCAAATGGAACTTTTAGTTGTAGCTACTAAGATCTTCGAATGGATTGTTTGCGATAAGTGTGGAGATCTATTGAAATTAGATTTAGAGTTTCAAGTTTAGAGAATATAATTTTTTTTTTCCAGTTATATATCAAGACTTATTTGTCCATATGTACCGCCTCCTCCAGGAGAATACTCAACCTCATCATTTCTAAGGGCTTTTATAATTAAAGCCATTTTTTTATCAAAATCCTCAATTTTAGGAATAGGAATATCAATTAGTATCTCAAACTCCTTTCCAAGATCTTGAATAATTTTGTTATATTCATTTAATACTATTTTACTTGTTGTACTTTTGATACCTTTTACAGCTCGAATAATATCAATCAAGGGCACGGCATTAACATAAGGAGGTCTATGATCTGGATGTTTTGGTTCTATATATGTAGAAATTTTTTCAATTCTTTCACTAACTCCTAATTTAACTTTGAAATTTTTATTTAATTGCTCTTTACATGCTGGACAGATCATCTTATTTTTAGATACTTGTTCTAAATAATCTAATCTTGAAGAAGTTGGATCACTGGTGTAATAAATGATAAAATTGTCAGTTATTGAATATTGATTAAAGATTGGATTTACTTGTTTTTTCGCTTTTTTAAATATTATTCTTCTCCTGCATTTATTGCAGAACATTACATAATATTTTCCTAGTTTAGGGTTTAAACCCACATTTAGGGTTATTTTCCTATCATTTTTCCTGTATATTGCTTGTAACACTTCATTAAATGATGGATTATCAATATAGAATCTATTAAATTCTCTTCCCAAAGAGCGAGGATCCTGCGAATGAGCATCGCTGTTACTTAGAAATGTTACATTTTGTAAACATTTCAATCTATCTGCTAAATCAGTATTTGCGGAAAGTCCTAATTCAATAAAACTTATTTTTTTAGTCGCATCAGCATAACAATCTTCAAGAGTTTCAAATTTATTTTGTCGAAAAATTGCTTTAAAGGGAGTAAAAGCATGAGCGGGTCCAATTAAAGCACCTTCATCTGAAATGATATCAACTAATTCTGCTGGGGATAGATTGACCCTAGGACGGCCACCCCATTTATCCATTATATTTTTTGAGTGTGGTACTAATTTCCTTTGGATATTTCTTACCATATCAAAATCTTCGAATAACACCACTTCATGAATGCTTTCTTGATCTTCTATTTCTGTTTGAAGGATAAAATAAATATCCTTATAGCAATAAGCTCTATCTTTATCTTTTACAAGATTTTGTTCTAAGTAATTTAACCAATCTGGTTGTAAAACATCTCCAGTTCCTAATATATTCACTCCTTTTTTTTTACATGTATCGATCATTGTGTCTAAATTCAGTGATTTCGATACACCTATAGAATGTGGAGAATGTATATGTAAATCTGCGTTATAAATATCCATTTGTTATTTGAAAAACTAATTTTATAATTACTTAATACCAATTTAATTAAGAATCTTTTATTTATCATTAAATAATGATCATTTTATCATAAATAGGGTCATTCAATAAAATTCTTAAATGTTCTATTTCATTCTTAAAAGTCACTTTTTCTAACTTTCCTTCAACTACCACTGTTTCCTTCTCTCTTGCGTGCTCACAAAATCGACCTCTAAATGAATTTATAGAACTTATATCTTTCAGTTTAATTTTCTTCAAAAGAAATTTTTTTTCAAGAATTTTTATAGGATTTATTTTATATAAACAAGGAGTGAAAATAGAGAATTTGGAATCTATGATTTCTGCTTTTAGTTTTATTCTACCACAATTTTCATATTGATAATCATAAAAATTCCCATTCCAGTCTTTTGAGCTTTTAATATATCTGATAAAGAAATCACGATTGAAATATTTACCTTGATGGAGTTTTCTTTGTTCACTCTGCAAAAAATTTTTAAATGGAATATTGGAACCGCCAACTCTCCATTCATAATGAGATTTATATTCATCAAGGTTATATTTCCGAAAATTGTTTGACTTTTTAAAAATTTGTGTAAGCTTCTCTTGAAATTTTAAACTCGTTTCGGTGCCATAAATTATTAGATCAATGTCAGAATCTTCAGTATTAAGTCCTACCATTGTTGATCCTGTAATTCCTATTGAGTTCTTAGAAAGATTTCCTTCATTAATTAATAATTGACATATATCTATCGAATGTTTTTCAATATTAGATAAATTTTTTTTTCCCAATAAATCTTCAAAGAAACTTCTTGGAGTGTACACT
>JBHLJZ010000215.1:0-2709 GCA_048887165.1 Candidatus Hodarchaeota archaeon
TACTTTCTCCATGTCTTAATAAAACAAGTTTAATCATAAAATCACTATTCTTAAGTCTAAATGACCATTTTTTTAAAATATTTTAATATAATATAAATTAGCTAATAACTTTAATTTTATAATATTAATTAAACAGTATTGGTAATATTTAAATGAAGACTGAAGGTATCTTAAAAGGGTCTGAAAGAAAAGAATCCATTTGGAAAAATACAAAACTAGGAGAACCTTTCCACAATGCTTTGAATACTTTCAGAAATGATGTTTTAGGGCGTAATGATTTCGATCCTACATCTCTTTTACAGTTTGGATTATTTATGGCTATGGCTGTAATTAATATCTTAAAAGAAAGTGAAATTAAGCTGGGAGAAAAAGGACAAAAAGTTGTAATAGATGCTTTAATAAAAACAGGATATGATTTAGGTAAAGAGATTGTAACTAACACTAAAATACCTGCCGATATCGAAGATATTGAATTAATGAGTTTTCTCGCGACAATTGTTAATACCCAGGCTTGGACGTCAATAGAAGATCCTCGAATTGAAAGTAAAGATGAATGTTCATTTGATATTATCTGGTGCCCATTACAAGATGTTTATAGAGCGTTTGACTGCAGAGTCCAGAGATATTTAGTTCAAGGTATAATTAATGCTTTTAAAGATTCTGGATTATTACAAGCAGATTATCAAATTGAATTCAAACATACTATTCCAGCAGGAGCAGAAACATGTTTATTTAAAATTACGAAAAAGAAACTTGGAGAAATAGATAAATGGGAATCTTATTCAAAAAAATTAGAAAATAAAGCCCTTAAAAATAGAAAAAATTCAAAAAAAAAATAAAACAAAAATCTTTTAAAAAAAGAAAAAGAAAATTAATTGATTATTTTATGCTATATTACTTGTTCTTTCCATCTCTTTCAGTTTCTTGTGTTTTTCGTCATGAAGCTTTAGAACTTGTGTTTGAATTTCTTTCCAATACTCACCTTTTATAGGATAGAATTGCAAAATTAATGCAGCTAAAATCAACGCTAATCCAGGTATTAAACCGATAAAGATGCGTATTGCTAATATTGCTTCAGGTGGTTGAGGTAAGATAGGAGGAGTTCCTACAGGATGAGGAATAAAGTTGCTTATGCTTAGTAGGGCAGTAGGGATTACAATTGCTACACTTTGTGCTGGTTTGGTCAACAATGCGTTTACTCCAAAGAACATTGCTTCCCTTCTAACTCCTGTTTTTAATTCATCCTCATCAGTCACTTGTGCAAATAATACATTTGTAAATATAAGAGGTCCAACAAAGCCAAATGCAGCAATAGCTAATGATACATAAATTAATATATTAATCGATAAAGCACTTATGAAGAAAAGTAGGACTAAACCAGAACCACCTATTATTAATAGATATTGATCACTCCTCACAACACCCCATTTTTTAATTAATTTGGGAGTTATCCAAATTCCAAGAAGAAGAGGGATAAATAGGAATATCAAAAGTATAATCGTTGATTGTTGTACAACATAATCAGCTAAATAAAACATAGATCCAATAATTAGCGATTGTATTAAAATTCCCATAAAGTTCGCAGCAACAACAATTAGAAATGATTT
Source organism: Candidatus Hodarchaeota archaeon (assembly GCA_048887165.1). Taxonomy (GTDB): domain Archaea; phylum Asgardarchaeota; class Lokiarchaeia; order Sigyniarchaeales; family SOKP01; genus SOKP01. The sequence continues at coordinate 1,608 of JBHLJZ010000215.1, forward strand.
GTTTTTAAAGGTATATTTTAGAGCATCAATAAAACCTAAAGGTTGATCAACCTTGGTGAATTCAGGTCTTTCTTTGAATTGATATGACGTATATAGGATTAATGCCATACCTATGACACCAACAACAACCATGGACATTAATAGTAGAAATCTTGATTGATTTCGAAATAGATCTGGAATTAAGAATCCAAAAATCATTCCAATTAGTTGGAAAAATGAAGCAAAAACTTGTAAACCATTTCTTTCATGTTCATCTTCCGTAACTTCGGGAAGAAGAGCAGAATACACTAAAAAGATAATAGTATACGCAGTATCATAAAGACAGGTCATTATTACCATCCATAAAAATATAGCCCATTCACCAGAGCTTAGATCTGGTGAGAACCATACTAAAATAAAGGTTAAAGCTAAGAACGGTGCTGTATATCTCATGAATGGGATTCTTCTACCTTTTTTTGCTTTAGAACGGTCTGAGATTATCCCGAATAAGGGATCATTGAATGCGTTGACGAATAAATAGATAATTTGAATAAAGTAGATTATTTGAGCGTTTTCAACAAGACCTAAATAGTCCACATAAAATATTGGCAATAAAGATGCATAAATTCCGCTTATCAGTGATCCACCAAAACTAGCCATCGCCCATTGTAGTTTTTGAGTCGTTGTAAATTTTGGAGGTGTGCTTACACTTTCCATTTCATACACTTTTTTTATTTAAAATTATTTTTTTTAAAATATTTCTACCTTAAGATTTATTAAATTAATTATTTTAAGATTGCTTAAAAGTTTATTTTCTTATATAGTAACACTGACATGAATTTCATTGAGGATATTAAACTTAAATATATAAAAAAGATATTAATCATTATCAATATAAAATAGAAAAATACAAAAATTTTCCATCCAATAAATTTTTCTTTAAAATGAAAGCTCTAAAGAAAATCTCAGCAATTATTATCTTTTCTTTAATCTTAATTTCAATTTTCAACATAAATGCGATTGGAACTACAACAATTGGAAATTCGACTTTTCCTGTTGAGGAAGGTAATAGAATTAAATGGAAAAGTGTAAATGCTTCAGATTGGTATGATGAGGTAGATTT
>JBHLJZ010000216.1:0-2689 GCA_048887165.1 Candidatus Hodarchaeota archaeon
GTTGTTAAATGCCTGTGAAAAAATCATATTTAATTCAGAAAATGCAGGTCAATTTGCTATTGAAATAGGAAACATTATAGAGAGTATTAGGAGAACCGGAGAATATTCGTCAGATATTTCAGAAATTATCATAAATAATCTCATCTAAATTAAGGTTGAAAATTATTTCGGACACTTATTAGGGTGGTGGTTGTCTCAATCCATCTTTTCAAATCATTATCTAATCTACAAAAGGATATAATTTTCTCCAAATCATTTAAATTGCTAAAAATGCATTCAATCAATAAATCCCATCCACCATACGTTGGAGTCACGTATGTAAGTTCCCAATTTTTATTTTTGTTTTTTGAATTGAATTCTTTTAATTTTTTAATAATATCCCATTGAGCATCTATAATTTTCAGCCGAATCAAAATATATCCACGATAATAAATTAATTTAACACCCGAATCCTTTAGTTTCACTTCTTTTCTTTGCTAAATCTTTAAGTTTATCTAAAAATTACTTAGTATTTTAAAATTTTTCAAATTTTCTATTATAATCAAAATAATTTTTCTTAAGATACACAATATTTTTATAAAAGGTAGTAAGAATACCATATATCAGATTTTTATTAATAATTTTAGAGAAAAATGGGATATTATTTGAGTGAAAACGAAATTCTAACGAAAAAATTGTTCCTATTTATTCTTATAAATATTGCAGCAATTTTCGTTGTTGGGTTATTATTGATATTTTTTTATAATACTTCCATCTGTGAATTCTTCTATGCAAATTATATAATTGATAAGATTTTTGGTGCAATAAGCTTTTTGGGAGATACAACATTTTTAATATTGGTAATGGTTACAATCTGGTATGTTTATGATGTAAGATTTGCGAAAAACTTTGCTTTGAGTATTTTAGGATCCTTTTACCTTAATTCATTATTAAAAGATATAATTCAAGATCCAAGACCATGGACAAATGCAAGCCGATACACTGATCCAGGCTTTCCTTCAGGACATGCACAACAAAGTGTCGCAGGTTATGCCTATTTAGGATACGAATCTTATCGAAAGGGGAAGAAATATTTCTCTTGGATTTTCGTGATTCTTGTATATCTAATAGCTATATCTCGTGTAATTTTAGGAGTTCATTATATTCAAGATATTTGGGGTGGACTGCTAATAGGAATACTGTGGTTAATCTTTTTCATTTTATTTGAGCCAAAAGTATCAGAGATAGTAGATAAGTTTAATTTTATAACGAAAATTTTAATTTCAATTATAATACCTATAGTGCTATTCAGTATTGCAATATTGATCTTCCCTACGTCTGAATCCAGCTATGGTTTAATAACAGGGGGTATTATGGGACTCTCTTTAGGATATGTTATAAACAAAGAATATATAGGTTACGACCCAAGACAAATTACTACTAAGCAAAAAATATTAAATTTTATAATAGGTGTAGTTATTACTTTAGTACTTTACTTAGGTTTGCGTTATGTTCCATTAGATGGACAGATTTGGGACTTCATTCGCTATATCATCTTAGCAATGATATTAACAACCTTGGTTCCCTGGCTATTCACAAAAATTCAACGTTAAATTAACGCTAATTAACAATTTATTTTTTTATTTTTACCAATAAACCTCTTTTAGTGTTTTATGATATTCGTTTAAAGATTTAATTTCAATATTTTTTTTCCGAACATTTTCAATAGCATTCACAATTGCTTCAGCTAATTGTAGATTTATTATAACTGGAATGTTAAAATCGACTGCCATCCTCCGAATTGTATATTCATCTTCCATGATTTTCTTGAATTTCTCTTCGACTGTGGTTGGCAAAGGGATATTAATAACCATATCAATACGCCCATTTTGTAAACAGCTTATTATATTAGGTTCCATTCCGTATTCGTGAACTTTGTATAATCGAACTGCCTCAATGCTATTTTCGTTTAAAACTCTTTTTGTATCTTCAGTAGCAAATATCGTAAATCCTAGTTCTTTTAACCTTTTAGCCAAAGGTATAGTTTTTTGTTTTAAATAATCTCCTCCTACAGAAAGTAAAATATTTCCTTCATTAATAGGGATATTCATTTCTGTTGCCTCGAGAGCCTTCATTAAAGCATCAGGGAAATCCTGGCCAATGCAAGCTACTTCTCCAGTTGAGCTCATTTCAACCCCAAGGATGGGATCTGCTTTATCTAGTCTCATAAAAGAAAACATAGGTGCCTTAATAGCCACATACTTTCCCATTGGCAACTGCATTAATCTTTTTGGTATTTTTTTGTCCATAATTACTTCTGCAGCTAATTTCATCAAATTTATTCCTCTCGTTTTCGACACATACGGCATACTACGACTTGATCTTAAATTACATTCTATAACATAAAGCTCACTATTTTTAACAAGATATTGAATATTAAATGGTCCCTTTATTTTTAGAGCTAAAGCAATTTTATGTGTATATTCTTCAATTTTTGAAATAATAGCGTTAGAAAGCGTTTGGGGAGGAATTGCCATTGTTGCATCACCACTATGAATTCCTGCATTTTCTATATGCTCAACAATAGCACCAATGAGAACATTTTCCCCATCGCAAACTCCATCACATTCTACTTCTCTTGAATCAGTAAAAAATTTTGATATTACAACAGGAAATTCCGATGATACCGCCGCAGCTAAGTCAAGAGTAT
>JBHLJZ010000217.1:0-2593 GCA_048887165.1 Candidatus Hodarchaeota archaeon
GAATAGTTCGAAAATTATGCTCAAAAGGAAATAAATCGTAAAAATGTACCACTTCTTCTCAGGGATGATAAGTGTAGCACCAAAATACATAGCAAATATAACGACTCCAGGAAACCACATCCAATTTATAAGCCCTATTAATTCAAATGAGTATATATAACCAATATTGGTTTCAGTAATAAGAACAGTTAAAAAATCTAAGAAATCTCCCGTATAAATAAGACCAGCGAAACAATACACTAATCCCAAATATAGTAAAAGATTTAAATGTGCCTTTCTTGCTTTATAAACAGCAAATAATCCGAAAATTATAGAAAAGATAAAAACACCTGAAGCAGTAATTCCATTTAACCAACCCACAAAAGAAAGCGCCATAAAAATTCACCTTTTTACTTATTTAATTTTTAATAGAGAAAGGAATATGATTCTAAATATATACTTCAATTAAAGCATATAAAAACGTTACGTAATAGAATTTTATTTAGGGGTATTTCACACAATACTCCCGATCTTTATGATTATAAAATCCTTTCCTCTAAACTCACTACCGCCGATTAATGATGTTATTTATTATGTTAAGACTAGATTAAACATTGTTCCAATTAAAATATGTTTAGTACCAATTATTTTAGGAGATAGATAGAAAAAATAATGGTATTGTAAAATGAATAAATATCACAATTGTGATACTATTATTTTCTAACTTTTATACTTTTGACCATTTATCCTTTAATTCTTTCTTTGTTAGCTTGTAAACTTGCTCTATTGCAAAAAGTACAAAATTGCAGCATTTTTTTTCCCAAGCTCTAGCCTTAACATAATCCTTAAGGTAATATTGTAAATCATAACCGCAAAGATCTTGGCAACTTAATGAGCCAAATTTATTTTCAAACTTCAAAACAAGTCGAATAGCTTTTCCATAAACTATTGGAACATCCATATCTCTTATTTTCTCACTACCGCCCATTATAATACCAATCGCAGCTAAGGCACCAGATATAGCACCACATGGTCCTATCCAACCAGACTTTGACTTAAAAGATGCGAAACCACTGAATGGAATTGCTAAATTATTGAAATAATTATATTTTAAACTAGTTAAGTCCAAAACGTCTAAAATGTTAGTTAAAGTGGTTGCTGCGCAACTATGGCCTCGATTCTTTCCTAAAGGAGGTAAGATGTGTTTTAAATCTTCCAATTTATTTTTAAAACGTAGATTGAAATTATTCTGCTCTGATGTTTCGGGGGTCATAATAAAAAAATTAGACTAAACTGTTATATAAAATTAATTGATATAAAATATATCTAATAATATTCCCTTTGAATATCTAGTTTGCATTAAAATTTATCTGAAATCAGACTCTGTATTTAGAATTCATGTAATTTTTTATTCAAATGTAATTAGCTCAATCTAAATATATTACGGTCTAAATAAGGTTATTATTGGCATGATTTAAAAAATCTATTAATGGACTCCCATTCATTACTCAGTCATCTGTTTTCTACAGAGAATGGATTTGCTTGAAAAAGAAATAGACTGGGAGGGAAAAATGAAAAAACTATTTGAAGATTTTCCCTATGACAAGGATCGCTATTTTCCGAAAAAATTTAAATAAAATCTACCCATGTATTATTGGTATAAATTTTTATGCGATAATTGTCATATTTAATTTTTTTGAAAACTAAATAATAGAGGGTGTTTGAAATAAAACTTGAAGAATTAAAAAAAAAAATACCAGAAATATTTGTAAAAGTTAAAAAGGATGTTAAGAGAGTAATTGGAAAACAAAGAGCTGGGCTTAGCTTAGGATTAGCTGAAATGGGAATGTATCAAGGAGGATTTATTGGCGGGATGCATTTTGCTCCCGGTACAGAGATCGTTATAAACAAAACACCCTTAAAGTTACTAATCGAGTGCCAACCGTACGAAATCATATGGGCCTATACATATCACGTTCTTTTGCGTATGTATATTCATTCATTAGGGGTTTTAGATGAACAGCAATGTCGTGAAATGACATTAAGAATCACGGAAAAGGTATTTAAGGAAGAAAATCACCCTGCAGTAATACTTGCAAGAAATGGTATAGGGTCATTCTTTCCTAATTTAAAATTAATTTATGCACCTCCCGATCGGCGCCCTGATGGAATTCTTATCGAATATATCAGTAGTGATTATAATGACGGCTATCAATACCATTTATGAAAACTATTCTATGAATACTATTTATGAGAAGGAGTTTCTTATTATCACATAATTTCTAATGGCAAGTTGTATAGAAATTTGGATAGCAAAAAGCCAAAAGGAGAAATCATTAATCATTCACACAATTAGATTATATATACTAATAATTGTTAAAAATCCATGCCATAGAATCAAAAGACAAACCAAACAAAATGGGAATTATATGACTGAAAATCAACAAAATATTAAAAAAAAAATTCAATTACTTGTTAAAGAGATAGAACGCCACAGGTATCTATATTATAATGAAACACCAGAAAAATTATTATAATTTTTTCTAAATGTCTGGTATAAGTTATTAAATATTCTCCATCTTTAGTTTCTTTTTTCTTCCTTCTTTCTTTAGTT
>JBHLJZ010000218.1:0-2553 GCA_048887165.1 Candidatus Hodarchaeota archaeon
ATTGGAGTTTTCTTCATCGGACATTTTATTAGGAGAGCAATTAATGATTTCTTTAAGCAATTTCACGTAAAAAAGGTTGTAAGATCCTTAATAACTCCTTGGATCATGTTTGGCCTTGTTTTTCTTTATGTACAACTCTATTTTATATCGGATTTATTGGAAAGAAGTGAAGGATACTTAGGATTTAATCCTATTAGTTCTTTCATATTTTTTCTGGGATTAATTATTTTAATGTTAATCTCTATTAATCCTCTTATTAGAATTGTTGCCGTAGCATTCCACAGAAGAAAGTCAAATTTGTTTCCAATAAATAGAGCTGAGTATGCTGCTATGGAACATTTAAAAAGATCACCACAAAATCGTCTTATATTTTCTGAATTGAAAAATCGAATAAAAGGAACTTTTAATATCTTTATACCTAATGTTTATTTTGATGAAGAAACTTCTATATCTAGTATTTATCAATTATGTGGACTTAGATTCGCTGATATTAATGATAATATAGTTAGATTAAATCAAGAGGGTCAAAAACAAGAAAAAATTTGGAATGACACACTTAATAATCAAAATGCCAAATTTAATAAGATTTTAACAAGTAGTAGCGTTCTTATAAGATCATTTATCGGATTATTTATACTAAGTCTTCTCAAAATTTTTATCGGTTTATTTAATTCCGAATCATTAACAGCAGAGGGTTTTGAGAATTTTCTGGACTGTATCGCTGTTATATTAATCGGTATTGGTATTAAATACAAAAAAGAGAAACTTGTTAACATAATTTTACTTAGTTTAATGAGTTTTGCTGGTGGTTCACTTTTATACAGTTCAATTGAATCCTTAATACTTGGCCCTGAGCAGATTTCAAATACACTGATTATTATAACAATAGCTATGATATCAATTTTCCTGAATACCTATATGAGAGCATTGAAAAATTTCGTCGGAAAAAAGAGTAGGAATTCATCATTGGTGGCAAGTGCTATAGATTCAAGGGTAAATATAATCATTTCTATTGGCATAATTATCGGTGCTTTATTTTCAGACTACGGGAGAGCTATTAATGCAACTTTTCTCTATTACTTAGACCCAATTATAGCAATAGTGATCTGTGTTTTCATTTTTAAAGAAGTTATTGAAATCTTCAAGGAATTTATTACTAGTAAAGAGGAAGGTATCGAATTAGGAAGCTTTCAAATGGCTTATGAGGAAAATTTTAAGGAATATGTTGTTAAATGGATCCTTACTGTTTTTTATCATAATAACCAAAAGACATTCACTAATGAGTATTTGGTTGAATTATTTCAAGATTCCTTAAGAAAAGGAGATTTAATATATACAGAATTGTCTCACTTTGGATTATACCCATTTAAAGAAGAGGGAATAGATTCCATAATTTATAACCTTATTGATCTTGGTTTTTTAATTCAATTTAATGGTGATGACATAAAAATAACAAAAAAAGGAAATTATATGTATGAAAATTTATATTCGAAACCACTTTTAGATGATATTAAAGATCCTTTTGATTTCTTTTTTGAACAGAAATATGATTTTGATAGTATAAAGAATAGGAAGCAACAATTATTAGAGAATTATTCAAGAAATTGATTTTTTTATATAGTCAGATTTTTAAAGTCTTTATCTTCCATGGACCTATTCTTACATTATGTGAATCGAATGATGATAATAAATTATAGTTAAAGTCGATCTCTTCCACTTGATTTCTTACTAACTTTCCATTTATTTTAATTGTACGCTCTCTATTAGACGGATTAAATAACCTTATAAATGACCCATTTTCACGTCTCCATAGATTTATTACCGAAATAGGAGGTTCTATTGATAAAAATATATCAAAATTTTTAGTGAAATGAAGATGCTCATGAATATCAAATCCAAGAAATTTATAGTAATATGAATCTACAAAAAATAAAGGTGAAATTGAATCATTCTCGTTAGTAATTGATATAGCAAATTCATATTTTCCTTTCTTTGAGATGAGATTTTGAATTTCAAAATTTTCACGATTTATATTAAATCTCTGGCTATTCTTCTGGATATATATTATCCCTTGAGTGGCTCCCTTTAACCACAAAAAGTCCAAAGTTTGAATTTTCGTTCTTTTTGTCTCTTCAATTCCAAAGGGATAATTTATAATGGATTTTTTTATTTTAAATTTAGGTGTAAGTATTATCCCTTGAAATGAATGTGAATCTATAAGAAATTCGAATCTATTTACGTCTCTATATTGAGTCAATTTAATTTTAAAGGCTTGATTTTCTGATTTTCCTATTATTATATTTCTTTCTTCGATAGTATCCTTGAATTGCTCTTCTAAATATAATTTATAGTCATGTTTGGCTTTAAATTTTAATTCAAAAACACTTGTTTGGTTAAATTTAATTTGGATTGTCTTTAAATCATTTAAGATCTCTATCTTATAAAAAAAGGATGATTCCCTTTTAGTTTCTTGTATTTTTTCTTCAGGATATGATAAAATTTTATATCCAAATCCAGGAATTTTCTCAATAGCCTTTAAAATCAAATCTTGAT
>JBHLJZ010000219.1:0-2545 GCA_048887165.1 Candidatus Hodarchaeota archaeon
CTCGCCGTGTGAAGATCAGGTACCGATCGCTACTGGGTGCCTGATAGCGTTTGATGTCTCGCCCTGCCAAAAACGGTTTGATCAGTTCCACACTTTTCGAGTCTTCAGCAATTAGCCTGTCCCGCGTTTCGGCATCAATCACAAATGCTTTGTTGAACCCGGTAAGCACGCCTCGGTAGAGTCGTCCTTTCACATACTCTCCCAGTGGTACACCTACCGCGCACAGCTTGGATAGCAGCATCTGGGTATGCTCATCGGCTAGTGACCAAATTCCATCGTCGAGTGCGACTTGGTTGACAGTATAACGATGCTCATGCACATAGTCTTCGAGACTAGTGAAGTCAAGGGATTTGACTTGTGTCGCCTCGAAAGTAGCACGGGGTGAAGCTCTGCGAATACAAAGAAGGGCTCATCATTTTATCCGGCTGTCTTAAATTTTCAACCGCGTTTTTTGAGGCTAAAATTTCCACATTAATATCTTTTATTGCTTTATTTAATTTTGAGATCCCTTGTGAATGATCCCAATGAGAATGAGTTAATAAAATTTTATGAATAGGATACAGTCCAAAATCTTTGATTTTTTTCAATATTGCTCGAGCTTTTATATCTTCTCCGACATCAACCATTAAACGCATACCATTGTTTTCAATAATGTAAATTGAAAGAAATTTAGGTAATCCCATCGTCATTCCATCTATAAGATAATAATTATCACCAAACTTACCTTCAGAATTTATTATTACTATTTAGATCACCTTCTAAATTGGTCTTAAATTGTTTATATTAATGTCTTATTTGGATTTAAATTTTAAGGATAGAAATAGTAAATTGAATGAAAAAAGAGTAAATTTTTTAGTTTACTAGAATTTATATGCCTAAAAGAGTAAGGATTAACTGTTTTTGAATGATTTTCTTTTAGTGTTCTGGTGTCAATGAAGCTATACGAATACATGGGATACGAATTAATCGAAAAAGTTAAAGATAAAGAAGTAAGGATACAAGACATAATTGAATCATGTTATAATAGAATTGATGATATCGATTCTCTACTTCATTCATTCATCAATCTAGAAAAAGAGAATAGTCTCAAAAAAGCTAAACAATATGATGAAATTTTAAAGGAAGGAAAGAAAATAGGAAAGCTTCATGGATTACCCTTAGCAAATAAAGACGTAATCTGCATCAAGGATTATCCGACTACTTGTTGTTCAAAAATTTTACAGAATTATCGCCCACCATATAATGCTACTGTTATTGAGAGATTGATTTATACTGAAAATGCAATTCATATTGGAAATACAAACATGGATGAATTTGCAATGGGAAGTTCTACAGAAAGTAGTTGCTATGGTCCAACATTTAATCCTTGGAATTTGAGTAGAGTTCCAGGAGGTTCTAGTGGTGGATCAGCGGCTTCCATCGCTTCGGGAGAATCTATATTTGCCCTTGGTAGTGATACTGGAGGTAGTGTCAGATGCCCGGCTTCCTACTGTGGAGTGGTAGGTTTAAAACCAACTTATGGTAGAGTTTCACGTTATGGGTTAATTGCTTTTGCAAACTCTTTAGATCAGATAGGTCCAATTACAAAGTGTGTTATTGACTCCGCATTATTACTTGAAATAATTGCAGGTAAAGATTCACTCGATTCTACTTCAGTTGATATTAAAGTAGATCAATATACTGAAGAAATCAAAAATTCGATAGAAAAAAAAGTTATTGGAGTACCCAAAGAATTTTTTGGAGAAGGTATTAATAAGCAGGTAAAAAATTCAGTAAGCAAATCAATTAAAAAATTGGAAAGTTTGGGAACAGTTTTAGTTGAAATAACGATACCTCATTTAGAATATACAATTCCCACTTACTACTTAATTTGTATGAGCGAAGCAAGTTCGAATTTAGCCAGATATGACGGTTTGAGATATGGAAAAATGAGTAAAGATACTTCTGGTGATATTTATGATGTTTTTAGCAAAACAAGAACTAATAATTTTGGAACTGAAGTTAGAAGAAGAATCTTTTTGGGCACCTATGCATTATCTGCAGGATATTATGACATGTATTATATTAAAGCTCTTAAAGTTAGAAACTTAATAAGAAATGATTTCCAAGAAGCATACAAAAAGTGTGATTTTATTATAGGTCCAACGATGCCGACAACTGCATTTAAGGTTGGAGAAAAAGTTAATGAACCTTTACAAATGTATATGGAAGATATATTAACGTGTCCAATCAATCTTGCTGGTTTACCTGCTATTTCGATTCCTTGTGGTTTTGACAATGATAATTTACCTATTGGTCTTCAAATTATAGGGAATTACTTTAATGAAAAAGGTATTCTTAATGTTGCATATCAATTGGAGCAAGAATTAAATATTTTTAGAAAGTGTCCTACTATAAAATAAGGAAATAAATTAAGATGAATTCCACCGACAATCAAGTAATTATTGGATTGGAAGTCCATATTCAACTAACAAACTTAAAAACAAAATTATTTTGTAGTTGTAATAGTGATTATCGTGGAGCTGAGCCAAACACTTTTGTTTGC